>NZ_JBEOSV010000001.1:0-143542 GCF_040303245.1 Kitasatospora sp. NPDC096077
AGATCGAACCGCGCGGCACCATCGAGACCGAAGCAGCACGCCGCCTCGCCGACGACCTCAACAACCAGTAGTCACCAGCTAACCCAACACTTTCTGAGTCGGTAAAGACGACAGAAGGTGTCGGGTATCGGCGGGAGAGTGGCGTTGCCGGTCCGTGCCGTGGGGTGCGGGCCAGGACGAACGACCCGACGAACGAGGAACCGACATGCGCGAGACACCCGACGACCTCCGGCGACTGCAGGCCCTGCTCGACGCCTCGCTGGCCCGATCGACGGCCCACCTGCGGTCGATCATCAGCAGCGAGCGGACCATCACCGCCGAGCAGCTCACCAGCGTGCTCACCGGGATGTGCACGCTCGCGCTGTCGACCGTGACGGCGAAGGGCGAGCCGCGGATCAGCGCGGTGGACGGGCACTTCCTGCGCGGGAAGTGGCACTTCGGGACGGCCCGCGGGGCCGCCAAGGCACGCCACCTCGCGGCGCGGCCCGCCGTCAGCGCGGCGCACCTGCGCGGGGAGGACCTGGGGGTCTTCACCCACGGCACGGTGGAGGCGCTCAATCCGCTGGACGGCCGACCGGCCGCCGACTGGCCGGAGTTGCTGGCGTACTTCCAGGAGTTCTACGGGGCGGACACCTTCGACTGGGAGCAGGAGGTCGTCTACTACCGGGTGCACCCGTCCTGGATGACCGTGTTCGCGCCGGACTTCGACAAGCTGCGGGAGGCCGGGGCGGCCGGGCTGCCGCTGCTGGACGGCCGGGGCTGAGGTCCGGCGAGAATGGGAGCACGACGTCGACCGGAACGGAAGGGGAGCAGGTGCGCGCGAGCCGGGCCATCGCGCTGCTGCTGCTCCTCCAGGCCCGTCGGACGATGACCGCCGCGGAGCTGGCGGCCGAGCTGGAGGTCTCCGAGCGCACCGTCCAGCGGGACGTCGCCACCCTGGCCGAGGCCGGGGTGCCGGTGTACGCCGAACGCGGCCGGGCCGGGGGCTACCGGCTGGTCGACGGCTACCGCACCCGGCTGACCGGCCTGGAGCGCGCCGAGGCCGAGGTCCTGCACCTGGCCGGGCTGCCGGGCCCGCTGCACGACATGGGGCTGGCCGGGCCGGCGCTGGCCGCCCGGCTGAAGGTCGCCGCCGCGCTGGGCGACGCCCCCGCGGCCGCCGGCCGGCGGTTCCACCTCGACGCGCCGGCCTGGTTCCGCGCGGCCGAGCCCCCGCCGCTGCTCGCCGAGGTGTCCCGGGCCGTGTGGGAGGACCGGGTGCTGCACGCCCGGTACGCGGCGCGCGGCGGCACCCGGGACCGGCGGCTGGAGCCGTACGGCCTGGTGCTGAAGTCCGGGCAGTGGTACGTGGCGGCGCGCGGCCCGTCCGGCCGGGTCGGCTCGTACCGGGTCGACCGCTTCGAGACCGCCGAGGCCGGCGACGAACGGTTCGAACGCGACCCGGACTTCGACCTGGCCGGCTACTGGGACGCGGCGGCGGTGGAGTTCACCCGCACGATGCTGCGCGAGCGGGCCGTGGTGCGGCTGAGCCCGCTCGCGGTCGAGCGGTTGGCCGTCCTGCTGGAGCCGACCGCGGCCGCCGACGCCCTCGCCACCGCGGGCCCGCCGGACGCGGAGGGCTGGGTCACCGTGACGCTGCCGGTCGAGAGCTGGGAGATCGGCTACTTCGAGTTGCTGCGCCTCGGCCCGGAGGCCGAGGTGCTCCGGCCGCCCGCGCTGCGGGCCCGGCTGGCCGAGGCGACCCGCCGGGCGGCCGGGCTGTACGACTGACGGGCCGGCTGTCGTTCAGGGGCGCGGCGCCGCGGGCGGGGCGCCGGTGACGGCGGCGCGGTAGAGGGCCCGGGTGGCGGCGCCGAAGTGGGCGCTGTACGAGACCTGCGGGGTGTTGCCGCCGGTGTGGAAGCCGCCGATCAGCCCGATCACCGCCCAGCCGCCGAACCAGGGCAGCAGCATCGGCCCGCCGCTGGTCCCGCTGGTGAAGGCGTCGCAGGCGATCCGCGGGAAGGTGCCCGGCTCGGCCGGGTCGTCGCTGACCCACGCGGTGGTCCAGCTCCAGCAGCCCAGCGGCTTCTCCGCGCCGGCCGGGTACCCGATCATCCGCACCGGGGCGTGGAAGTACCCGGTGTCGGTGAGCAGTTGGACCCCGCCGGTGGCGTCCTCCAGCCGCTCGCCGTCCTGGTTGGGCCCGGTGACCGCGAAGGCGAAGTCGTACTCGGCGCCGGCGTGCGGGCCTTGGTCGTAGTACTCCTGGGCGACGTACACCCCGTTGCCGACGACCGGGAAGATCCCGAACGGCTTCCGCCCGTCGTGGTACTGCGGCACGAAGCCCAGGTGGCGCAGCGGGGAGCTGCCCGCGTACCCCTTGAGGCAGTGGCCCGCGCTGAGCACCAGGTCCCGGCCGGGGCTGCGGACCACCGAGCCGCTGCAGGTGCGGCCGGCGCCGGTGGCGTCGGTCCAGAAGAACGCCCCGGCCTGCGGGATGCCGTCGAAGCTCCGGCTCGGCGGGATGTACTCCCCCGGCTGCGGCCCGTCCGTCGTCGGCGCCAGGGCCGGGGTCCGGCCCGCGTCGACCGGCAGTGCGGCCGCCATCCGGGCCGCCGTCCAGTACGTCCCCAGCTCGGCCGCCGCCGGGTCTGCGGCCACGGATGCTGCGGCCACCGGTGCCGCGGCGGACGCCGCCGGGGCGAGCCCGGCGACCGCGATCAGGGCGGCCACGACAACGGCGGCACGGCGAACGGATCTCACCCTACACATCGTCAATTCCCCTTTCACAGACCGACATTGACATGCCCATCATCCAGGCCGGACCACCGGAACGCTCCGCCGGGGCACCGAAAAGGGCGAATCGTCGTCGGCCCGATGGCGGGCCGCCCACTGGAACGGCCCCGGCTCGGTCGCCCGGCACCCCGGGCTGGAAGAATGCGCTGGGCGAGCACCCGTCGAAGCCGCCCAGCCGCGCACAGCAAGGAATCGGTCCCGGATGGAAACACCCAGCAACCTGCCGGAGGACGCCGGAGAGGTCTTCCGGCGCTACCTCGGGGCCGTGGTCCTGCACAGCCAGGCCAGCGCCGATGCCGTCGGGCTCGGCGCCACCGACGCCTACGCGCTCAACGCCCTCCAACTCAAAGGGCCGATGACCTCCGGTGAGTTGAGCGTCCGCACGGGACTGACCACCGGCGCCACCACCCGCCTGATCGACCGGCTGGAACGCGCCGGGTACGTCCGGCGCAGCCACCCGGCCGAGGACCGGCGCAAGGTGATCGTCCAGGCCGTCGCCCAGCCCACCGAGCTCGACGCCGTCCTCGCCCCCGCCCGGCGCAGGCTCGGCCACCTGTTCGAGGGCCTCACCGCCGAGCAACTCGCCACCCTGTTCGACTACTTCGGCCGCGCCGCCGAAGCCCTGGAGGAGGCCACCGAGGAGCTCCACGCCGCCCGCTGAGCGAGCGGGGCTGTTCCCGGACGGCTCATTCCGTACGGACCCTGCGGCGGTTCGACCAGTGCCGGAGGCGGGCCAGGCTCAGCTCGACGGTGTTGACGGAGTCCCGGATCCGGTCGCGGTGCCGACCGTGGCCGACCAGGTCGCTGAGGTGGTCGCGGACCTCGGCCACCAGGTCGCCGATCAGCACCAGCACGGTGGCCGTGGTGACCTCCTTGCCGGTCACCGAGCCGATCGCCCAGTCCGCCTCGGCCCCGAGTTCGACCAGCAGCACCAGCAGGATCAGGGCGACCCAGATCGCCGTCTTCTTCAGGAACGCGACCAGGTTGACGCTCTCCAGCCGTACCGCGAGCCCGGTGCTGGCCACCACGACCACGCCCGCGGCGATGGCCAGTGCCTGCCAGGACTGATGGCCCAGGTCCAGCCCGAGGGCCAGGACCACCAGGACCCACGCGGTGCCCTGGATCAGTGCCCGCTCGGTGTACGGCGGTACCGCCGCGTGCCCGCCGGCCAGTGCCATCCCCAACTCCCCCTCGACCTCAGACAGATGCTCTCTGCGAGTGCAACGCCGGAGACGCCCGCCCGGCAGCGCCGCCGGTGTTAGGGCACCGTCAAGCCGGGCGCGCGCAGCCAGCGGTGCGCCCCCGTACGCGCCCCTGCGCCGCTTCGGCCCGAGCGGCCGTGGGCAGCGTTCCCTGGCGGGGGATTCCGATCGGAGGAGGACGGTATGCACCAGAACGACGGCCGGCAGCCCGGGAACGCACCCGGCAACGGGGACGGCGACCCCGACGAGCGCTACCGCCGGTCCAACGCCCTCCTGGTCGACGAGGTCCTCGGCTTCCTCTTCGCCGCCGCCCTGCGCGCCGCCGCCGAGGTCGGCGTGGCCGACCACCTCGCCAAGGGCCCCGGCACCCCCGCCGACCTGGCCGCCGCCACCGGCACGGACGCCCGCAACCTGTACCGGCTGCTGCGGCTGCTGGCCACCCGCGGCCTGGTGGCGGAGGACGAGTCGGGCCGCTTCGCGCTGACCGAGGCCGGGCAGGCGCTGCGCAGCGACGTCCCGTACTCCGCGCGGGCGGCGATCCTGATGCTCAGCGACCGCACCTTCTGGCTGCCCGCCGGGGAGTTGACCCGCTGTCTCACCGAGGGCGGCTCGGCCTTCGACGAGATCTTCGGGATGCCGTTCTTCGACCACTTCGCCCGGGACGCGCGCACCGCCGCCGTCTTCCACGACGGCATGGCGGCGATGTCCGACGCGGAGAACGCGATCCTCGCGGCCGGCTACGACTTCCCGTCGACCGGCACCGTGGTGGACATCGGCGGCGGCCACGGCGGCCTGTTGCTGGAGGTGCTGCGCCGCAACCCCGCGCTGTCCGGCGTGCTGTACGACCGCCCCCACGTCCTGGCCGGCCACCGCCTGGGCACGGCCCCGGAGGTCGAAGGCCGCTGGTCCCTCACGGAGGGCGACTTCTTCGAGGCCGTACCGCCCGGTGACGTCCACCTGCTCAAGCGGATCACCCACGACTGGGACGACGACCAGTGCGCGACCGTGCTGGGCCACTGCCGCCGCGCCCTGCACCCGGGCGGCCGGGTCCTCATCCTGGACGCGGTGGTCCCGCGCGGCAACGCCCCGCACCAGTCCAAGGCGCTGGACCTGCTGATGATGGTCTCCCTCACCGGCCGCGAGCGCACCGAGGAGGACTTCGCCGAGCTCCTCGCGAAGTCCGGCCTGCGGCTGTCCCGCATCATCCCGACCCCGACCGTCCTCTCCGTGGTCGAGGCCGTCCCGGCCTGACGCCCCCCGGGCCGGCCACCGCGCCGGACCCTTCGAGCAGGGCCGTCTCCAACTCGGCCAGCGCCCGCCACCAGCCGTCCACCAGGGCTTCCGGGCACGGCAGTCCGGCATCCGGGTGGAAACAGATCCGAGCCTGCTCGCCGTCACCGCTCAGGACGACGGCGAGCAGGTGGCCGGGGGTGAGCGGGCCGCGTGCCAGGAACGAGACGACCCGCAGCCCGTCGGGCGGGGTGTGGGCGGGCAGCGGACAGGACGAGACGATCGCCGCACTGTAGCCGGGGGCGCTGAACAGCCGCACGGCCGTACGGGCCACCGACGCGGGCAGGTACCGGACGGTGTCCTGTACGGCATGCCGGGCGGTGACGGTCCGGTGGTGCAGGGCCCGGATGACGCGGGCCAGCCGCTCGGCAGGGGAGACGCCCTGGCCGGGCAGCAGCAACCGGGTGGAGAACAGCCGGTTGCCGTGCTGGAGGCCGTGCCAGGTCTGTTCGGTCGGGTGCCGGGCGTCGAGCGGGACGAGCACCGGCAGCTCCGCCAGGTCGAGGCCGCAGGCGGTGGCCCAGTGGGCGACCGCCGTCCCGACGGCGCCGAGAAAGACGTCGTTGGCGGTCCCGCCGCTCCGGGCTCCGATGGCCTTCAACCGGGCCAGGGGCAGGTCGACCACCCGCATCGGTCCGGGCCGGCCGGTGAGGAACGGGAACGGTCCGGGTCGGTACGCGAGTCCCCGGGTCACGTCGGCGGCGGTGCGGGCCGCGAGCCGGACCAGGTCGGCGGCGTGGCGGCGGGCCGCCGGTCGGGGGCGTACCGGGGCCGGCCGCGGGGTGCAGCCGAGCAGGGCGAGCCCGGTGCGGGCGGCGGCCAGGCCGTCCTGGAGGGCGTGGTGCACGGTGTGGACGACGGTGAACCCGGCGGCGCCGGGGGTGTGGACGATGCGCAACCGCCAGGCCGGACCCGGAACATCCAGGGGTTCGTCCAACCAGGTCCGGGCCAGGGCCTGTTGATGGTCGGCGTCCACCGCCTCGACGACCGCCACCTGCTCGGCCGCGTCGAACGGATCCGGCGCCCAGCGGCGGGCACCCGCCGGCCCGTGCAGGCGCAGCGCCAGGAACGGCAAGCGGGCCACCAACTCCTCGGCGCGACGGCGTAGTTCGGCGGCGGTCGGCACGGGACCCAGCACGGTGTACTGGAAGGCCATCTCCCAGCGGGTGGTCGGCGGGTAGCCCTCCATGGCCGCCAGGAACGCCACGTCCAGCGGGTGGGGGCGACCGGTCACCCCGCCGCCGTCCCGGTCAGGGCGGTGATGCGGTCGGCCGCCTGCTCCAGGCCCGGCACGACGTGGGCGACCAGGTGCCGGTGCGGGCTGTTCCCGATCGGGTCGATCAGGACGCTGTGCGGGGTGGCGGCGAACAGGCCGAGGTCGTTCGGCCCGTTGCCCACCACCAGTACCCGGTGCGCCGGCAGGTCCAGCGTGCGCAGCACGGCGCGGAACTGGCGGGCCTTGAGCGCGGCCATCTCCGCCTCGTCGGCCGCGTACATCTCCAGGTCCGTCAGCACTCCGTCGTGGCCGTACCGCAGGCGTCCGCCCCCGTGGGCGAGGGCGGCGCCGAGCCTGCGGGCGGTGGCGTCGGCGTACTCCTGCGCGGAGGAGGTGATCAGCACCAGCGGCACCCCCGCCGCACGGAGCGCGCCGAGAAAACGGTCGGCACCCGATCGGAGCGGCACACCGCTGAAGGCCTCCGCCAGGCGCTGACGGGTCGCACCGGCCCACAGGGTCCGCAGCGCCTGGCGCAGCGGCTCACCGGTGAGCGCGCCGGCCCGGTAGGCGCGGTACAGCCGGGCGTGGGCGGAGACCGGCACGCCCAGGGCCCGGGTCACGGCCAGGGCGGAGCTGGTGGCGGTCAGGGTGCCGTCGATGTCGCACACCACCGCCCCGAGACCCGCCCGCGCGGTGTCCTGGCCCTTCACCGACCCGGGCCGTTCGCGGCGGCGCAGGCCCGGTAGTAGCCGACCGGCATGGTGGCCAGTGCCTCCAGGCCGGTCCGCCGGTCGGGGTCGGGGACGGCCTGCGCGATCAGCTCCAGCGCCCGGCGGGTGTGCAGTTCGACGGCGTCCAGGGCCCGCTGCCCGGCGCCGGTGGCCGCCGCCAGCTCGGTGGCGCGGGCGGTCCGCTCCTGGCTCAGCGGGGGTGCGGAGGAGTAGAGGGCGGCGAGTTCCCGCCCCGCCGGCCCCGGGTCGGCGAGCGCGTCCACGGTGACCAGGGTCCGCTTCAGGCTGGCCAGGTCCGAGCCCGTCCGCTTGCCGGTCCTCGCTTCGTCGCCCCACACGCCCAGCAGGTCGTTGACGTACTGGAAGGCCACTCCCGCCGTGGTGAAGGCCTCGGTCAGCTGCTCCACCACCGCCGGGGCGGCGTGCGCGGCATGGGCGCCCAGCCCGGCGCAGGCGCCGAGGAAGATCCCGGACTTCTGCCGGCTCATGGTCAGGCACTCCGCCATGGTGACGTCGTCCCGGGTCTCGAACGCGGTGTCGGCGTCCGCGCCCTGGCACATGGCGGCCACCGTCGTGCCCAGCAGCGTCACGGCCGCCGCGGGCAGTTCCGGGTCGGTGCCGAGCACGCTCGTGCCGAGGGCGAGCAGCGCGTTCCCGGTCAGCAGCGCGGTGGGGGTGCCGAACACCGACCAGACGGCCGGGCGCCCGTGCCGGACGGCATCGCGGTCCAGGACGTCGTCGACCACCAGGGTGAAGCCGTGGACCAACTCGACGGCGGCCGCGGCGGGCAGGGCCGCGTCGGTGTCCGCCCCGAGCGCCTCCGCCGTGGCGAGGACGAGCGCGGCCCGGATCGCCTTGCCGGTGGCCGCCCGGGCGGGGGTTCCGTCGGCGTCGGTCCAGCCGAAGTAGTAGCGGCCGGCGTCGCGCACCGCGCCCGGTGGCAGGCCGTCCACGGTCCGGCGCAGCACCGGATCGACCAGGCGGCGCGCCTCGGCCAGATGGGCGGCCGGGACCTGCCCGGCGGGGGGCGTGGGGGTCGTGGTGGTCATGCCGCGTTCTCCTCCCAGTCGGCGACACCGGGCAGCGCCCGGTCCGTCATCGCGGTCAGCAGCGCCCGTCCGGTCCCGGTGAACGGGCCCCGGGCCGCCGTGTCCAGGGCCGCCCGCCGCCGTTCCAGCACCATGGCGCGCACCCGGGCGACCGCTCCGGTGGCCGTGAGCACGGCCCGCAGTTCGGCCAGCTCGGCGTCGGTCAGGCCGGGGCGACCGAGCAGCCGCGCCATGGTCGCCCGCTGGGCGGCCGTGCCCGCCTCGGCGGCCAGCGCGACCACCGCGGTGCGCTTGCCCTCCCGCAGGTCCTCCCCGCCCGTGTCGGCGGCGGTGACGTCCTCCAGGTCGTCCTGGAGCTGGAACGCCTCCCCCAGCGACCGGGCGTAGCCGGCGAGCGCGTCCGTGCCCGCCCGGTCGGCCCCGGCCATCGCCGCCCCGATCAGCAGCGGGCCGCGCACCGTGTAGGCGACGGTCTTCGCGTCGATCACGGCGAACGCCTCCTCGAC
The DNA here is from genome assembly GCF_040303245.1 of Kitasatospora sp. NPDC096077. Lineage (NCBI taxonomy): Bacteria > Bacillati > Actinomycetota > Actinomycetes > Kitasatosporales > Streptomycetaceae > Kitasatospora > Kitasatospora sp. NPDC096077. The sequence continues at coordinate 8,773 of NZ_JBEOSV010000001.1, forward strand.
GGTGCCGAAGGGCTCGGACGGCTCGGCCAGGTCCAGGAGTTGCCCGGTCAGCAACTCCTGCCTCATCAGCCCCAGTTGGGTGCGGGCCGCGGCGGGTACCCCGGGTTCGTGCAAACGTTGGAAGCACTCGTCGGCCCACAGGGCCGCCAGATCCCCCAGCAGCACGGCGGCGCTGATGCCGTACCAGGCGTCCCCGCCGCGCTGCGCCGCGCAGGCCCGGTGCACCGTGGGACGGCCGCGGCGCAGCGCGGAGCGGTCCACCACGTCGTCGTGCACCAGGGCGTGGCCGTGCAGGAGTTCCAGTCCGACCCCGATGTCCGCCAGGCGCGGGTCCGGGGGACCGTCGCTGACGGCCCGCCATCCGATCCGGCAGAACAGCGGCCGAACCCGCTTGCCCGGGCCGCCCAGGAAGGCCCGCAGGGCGTCGACCGGCGCGGCCGGTCCTCCGGCACCGGGCTCGCCGGAGAGCCGCTTGGCGTCCAGGAACGCGTGCAGGGCCCGGTCGACGGCCGCATGGGTGGCGGCCAGCCAGTCGCGGGCGGCGGTCGTCTCCGCCACCGGCGTCAGCCGGGGTACTGCTGCTGGTGCGCTCATGCCGTGAACCGCCCCCTCCCGTCCGCCGCGACGCGTTCGGTCGCGTACGGGACCATCCCTTCGGGCACCCGGTAGGCGCCCGGCGCACAGCCCCTCGCCGCGCACCCGGCCGAGCCTGCCCCACCAGTCCCATGCCATTCGCGGCCACTCGCCTGCCCCACCTGTTCGAGTGGTTACTGTGCGATTTTCCGACCGTACGGTGAGGCCGGCTGGTAAAGGGACGGCGGCGGGCGTGGGAAGTCGCTCTGTCGACTTCCCACGCCCGCTGTACCCGCCGGACCAGGTCACCCTCCCGTCAGGTGGCGGTCAGCGGAGCTGGAAGGTCCACTCCTGCTTCCAGCCGCCCTCGCAGGTCCACACGCCGAGCTGCTTGAAGTCGGAGTCCTCGGTCAGGCAGTTGTCCTTGTCGATCTGGATCCGGAACTTGCCGCCGCCGAGGCTGACGACCTGCCACTTCTGGTTGTCGGTGCCGCCCCACGCCTGCTGCTCGGCGACGTAGGTGTCGGGGTTCTCGGTGAGGTTGTAGCCGAGGTCGTTGACGATCCGGTAGCGGTCGCCGCCCAGCGGCTTGATCGTCCAGGTGGACCCCTTGTAACCCAGGACCCCGGCCGCGATCGGCGCGCCCCAGGTCGAGGTCTCGGTCGGTGCCGTCGCGCCCAGTCCGTTGGAGAGCTTGATGAACAGCGGCCGCTCGGTCGGAACGGACTCCGCCGGGTTCGGGTTCGGGTCCGGCTTGGGCTTCGGGTTCGGGTCCGGCTTGGTCGGGTTGGTCGGGTTGGTCGGGTTGGTCGGCGTGATCACGCCGCCGGACGCGTTTTCGAGGACCCACCCCTGGTGCCAGTCCTGCTTGCAGGTCCACACACCGAGCTGCTTGAAGTCCTCGTCGTGGGCGAGGCAGTCGTCACCGGAGATCCGGATCTGGTACTTGCCGTTGCCGATCCCGACCAGTTCCCACTTCTGCCGGTCGGCGTTGCTCCACGGCTGGAGTTCCGCCAGGTAGCCGCTGTTCTCGGTGAGGTCCAGCCCGTACGAGCTGGTGATCCGGTAGCGGCCGCCGCCGACCTGGGTGAGCTTCCACTTGGACTCGTTGCCGCCGCGGATCCCGGCGACGACCGACGCGCCGGCCGAGCCGCTGACCGGGACGGCGCCCAGGCCGTTGTCGAGCTTGAGGGTCACATCGGCGCCGTTGCCGGGCGTGGGCGGATTGGTCGGGTTGGTGGTCGGCGGGGTGCCGCCCCAGGCCCAGTTCTGGTTGGGCGCGTCCCGGTTGGTCTCGGAGCCGCAGGACCAGGTCACCACCGGGCTGCCGTTGCCGGTCTGGCCGCTGTAGTCGTCGATGCAGGCGTCCTTGGAGCGGTCCTCCTGGTCCACCAGGTGCCGGAACCCGCCGCTGGCCGACATGTTCCAGCGCTGTCCGGGGTTGTCCAGGCAGTCCCAGATCTGCAGCTTGGTGCCGTTCCCGGTGTTGTTGCCCGGCACGTCCAGGCACTTGCCGTTGGCCGCCTGCAACCGGTACCCGTTGTAGGTCCACCGCTGGGCGTCGCCGCCGTTGCACTCCCACATCTGCACGGGGGTGCCGTTCGCGGTGCCGTTGCCGCTGACGTCCAGGCAGGCGTGGTAGCCGGGGCGGCTGGAGTCGGGGGTCAGGCTGCCGGTCCTGGTGCCGTAGCCGGAGCGACCGGGGAAGTGGATGGTGCGCACGTCACCGTCGCACTTGTACGGCCGCGCGGTGCCCGAACGGCAGGTCCACGACTCCTTCTTGACGCTGTCGCCGTCGTTGCCGACGAACGCCCAGTTCATGAAGCCGCCGTCGGTCCGGTTGCGGAACGTCGAGTCCCCCTGGAAGACCCAGATCCGGAACACGTCGTAGCCGGAGGGGTCCCGCTTGTCCTTGTCCATGTAGTGCTTGAGCTTGTAGGTGGTGTCGAGCAGCACCCCCTTGATGTCCGCCTTGTACTCGCCCTTGAACCATTCGGTGTCGTACAGGTCGGTGCCCACCGTCTTGTACACCATGACGTTGAACCCGGGGAACTTCTGGCTCAGCTTCGACGCGGTGTCCTGGGTGAACTGCGCATTGTCCAGCTTGTTGTTGTTCGCGGCGTCGCGCATGCCCCGGATCATGTCGAAGGCCGAATTGATCAGCGAGGTCATGCAGTTGCCGCCGCCCACCGAGGCGGGCGTTCCGCAGCTGGTGTCCACGGGGGCGGCCGCGGACGCGGTCTGCGCCTGCACGGTCATTCCGCCGGTGAGCACGGCGACCGCGACGACCCCGTGAGCCAGGGCGCGTTTCAGTCGGAACAGGGACTTCATATCGGATCCGTCTTTCTACTCGGTAAAGACGGATCGTAGGCCCCGGAATCCTCCGAATGGATTCTCCATACGGAATCCATATGACGGAATCGAAAGCCCTGACAACTTCCGGATCGACCCGATAAGAATTCATTACCGAATGAACCGGAATGCGGGATCCCCCGTTGCCCGGCCTGAGCGGTCCCGCGCCACCCGATGGCCCGGCGGCAACCGCCCAAGCCGTGGCGGCATCCGGTCAGGCCTTGGCGGCCGCCAGGACCGTGTCCGTCGTCACGACCTTGGCGAAGCGCATCGCGTGCAGGGTCGTGGCGGTGGCGCGGGCGAACTCGGCGGCGCGGACGACGGTGCCGTCCGGGCCGGTCATGTCGAAGGCGTGCATGGCGTCGGTCGGGAAGATCGCGTCGTAGCCGAGGTTCCCGGCCATCCGGGTGGTGGTCTCGCAGCACACATTGGTGATCATCCCGCTGATCACCACCTGCCGGACGCCGCGCTGCTGGAGCCAGGCGTGCAGGTCGGGGGTGCCGTAGAAGGCGCTGTTCACGGTCTTGGTGATGTGCAGTTCGGGCGTGAGCGCCGCCACGAAGTCCTGCAGCCGGTGGCCGGGCGTGCCTGCGGCCAGCGGCCCGCCCGGGGCGGTGTGCTGCACGGTGACGATCGGGCGCCCGGTGGCCTGCCAGGCGTCGATCAGGTCGGCCATCCGCTGCTCGGCCTGGGGGTTGTCGCGGGGGCCGAAGTAGTCGGCGTCGTGGAAGCCCTGCTGGACGTCGATGAGCAGCAGGACCGCGTCGGGGTCGAGGGTGAGCGGGGCGTCGAAGGCGTCGGTGTTCGTCATGACGTCCATCCTGGGCGGCGGCCGGCCCCGGGCGTGATGGGCAGGAATGCCAACCATCGATATATTCCTGCCATGCGAACGGTGGGTTGCCTGATCTTCGACGGTGTACGGGCCTTCGACTACGCGGTGATCGGCGAGGTGTGGGCGCAGCGGTCCTCGCGGACCGCCGTGCCCGCCTTCGAGCTGCGGGTCTGCGGGCCGGACGGCGCCCGGGTGCGGCTGGACGGCGGCCTGGAACGCGTCCCCGACCACGGGCTGGACGCGCTGGCCGACTGCGACCTGGTCATGGTCCCGGGCGTCGAGGACCCGTCGGCCGTCCCCGGTCCCGACGTCCTCGATGCGCTGCGGGCCGTCCACGCCCGCGGCGTGCCGCTCGCCTCGCTCTGCGCGGGCGCCTTCGTGCTCGCCGAGGCCGGGCTGCTGGACGGCCGGGAGGCCACCACCCACTGGGCGCTCGTCCCCGAACTGGCCCGCCGCTACCCGGCGGTGACGGTCCGCCCCGAGGTGCTGTTCACCGGCGGCGACGGCCTGTGGACCTCGGCGGGGGTGGCGGCCGGGATCGACCTCTGCCTCCACCTGGTCCGCACCGCCCACGGCCAGCGGGCCGCGGCCGCCATCGCCCGGTCCATGGTCACCGCCCCGTTCCGGACCGGCGGCCAGGCCCAGTTCATCCCCAGCCCGGTCCCGCCGCCGACCGGGGACGACCCGCTGGCGCGCGTCCGCGCCGGGATCCTCGCCTCCCTCGACACCCCGTGGACGGTGGGCCGGATGGCCGCCGACGCCGTGATGTCGGAGCGCACCTTCGCCCGCCGCTTCACCGCCGCCACCGGCACCACCCCGCTGCGCTGGCTGCTCGACCAGCGCATCCTCGCCGCCCAACGCCTGCTGGAGGAGAGCGATCTGCCGGTGGACGCCGTCGCCACCCACTGCGGCTTCGGCTCGGCGGTCTCCCTCCGCCCGGTCTTCACCTCCCGGGTCGGCGTGCCGCCCCGGGAGTACCGCCGGGCGTTCCGCGGCCGGGAGGACGGGTAGGGCTCGGGGCGATTGGCGCTTCGCGGCGCCCAGGACCGCCGCGAAGCGGCAACAGGACCGAACGGGATCCACCACAAGTCAACAGCCCGGCACACCGCGGCGGTCCCGCTCGGCCCGACGGGCGCACCGAATCGCCTGGACGACCGGATCCCGGGTGCGGGAGGGTGTCCGACAGCCGGACGCCAATCGGGCCGTCCGCTCGTGAAGGAGTGCTGACCAGGTGAGACTCGACTACGACACCGCGTGCGACTGCGCCGACCTCTCGGCGACGGCGGAGGAGTACGAACGCCTGGCGGACGCGGTGGCCGCCGATGGAGGGAGGGTCGACGTCAGGATCGAGCCGGGCGTCGACGCGCTGGCGGGGATCGAGGTCACGGGGACAGCCGGCCCCGGGGTACTGCTCGGCCTCGACTCCGAACGGCGGGTCCTGGTGGTCAGCGGTGACGACGCCGGCCGGGCGCTGCTGGCGGACATCCTGCGCGACCTGGGCAGCTACGAGGACGGCGGCCACCTGCACATCGAGTACCACCCCGGGCACTACTACCTCGTCGAGGGATCGGTGGCATTGATCGCCAGCAGCCCGCACGGGGGCATGCCGCGCCGCTAAGTGGACGTCAGGGCGCAGGGGGGCGCAGCACGAGCTGTGGGAACCGACCGCAAGCGGAAGTCACGTGCGATTCTGTTCGCAAATGTTGACTCCTGGGCAATTCCGCTTCATATTGGCCGTGTTCACGCAAAGGCACCTTCCCTCTCCCCCGGCCCACCACAGGCCGGGACCCCCAAGGAGCCGGCTTGTTCCCCATGGCCTCACCGCGCCGCACACCCTCCCGCCCGCTGTCCGTCGCCGCGCTGGGCCTCGCCGCCGGGCTCGCGCTCACCGCCTGCTCCACCGGCCAGGAGTCGACCTCCGGGGGCGCCGCCTCGGTCGCCCCGGTGAGCGGGAAGATCTCGATCAGCTACCTGCAGAAGCAGGGCGACCAGGAGTACTTCGTCGGCGAGGCCGCCGGTGCCAAGGCCAAGGCCGCCGAACTCGGCGTGGACCTAAGGGTGGTGGACCTCGGCAGCGACGCCAACAAGACCGTGAGCGAGGTCCGGTCCGCCATCGCCCAGAAGAGCAACGGCCTGATCGTCGTCGTCCCGGACCCGGCCGTCGGCCCCCAGGTGGTGCAGCTGGCCAAGGACGCCAGGACCGCGCTGCTCACCTCGGACGACCAGGTCTGCGCCACCGGGCCCGACCCGGCGAAGTGCGCCAAGGCCGACCTGGTGCCCCGGGTCGGGTTCTCCGGCACGCAGATGGGCACCGAGGTCGGCAAGCGGGCCGCCGAGGAGTTCACCAAGGCGGGCTGGAACCCGGCCGACACCCGGATCATCTCCGCCTGGCAGCAGGACGTCACCGTCTGCGGTGACCGGGTCAAGGGCGCCGAGGCGGCCTTCTCCGCGACGGTGCCCGGCGTGCGGACCATCGACGTGGCCACCGACAACACCCCGACCGGCGCCCAGGACAAGGTCGCCGCCACCCTCACCGCCAACCCGGGCGTCAAGCACTGGGTGGTCTGGGGCTGCAACGACGAGAACGTCCAGGGCGGCGTCACCGCGCTGCAGAACGCGGGCGTCTCCCCCGCCGACATCGACGGCGTCGGCCTGGGCGCCTACCTGGCCTGCAAGGACTGGGGCAGCGGCAAGCCGTCCGGAATGAAGGCCGCGCTGTTCATCAACGGCAAGGACGTCGGGGCGCTCGCCGTCCAGACCCTCTACGACCGGCTGAAGAACGGCAAGGAGATGCCCGCCGAGGCCTTCGCCCCGACCAAGATGGTCGACGCGGCGAGCTGGCAGTCCGTCGGAGTGCCCTGCAGCTGACCCTCCGGCCGAGAGGCCGGACCCGCTCCGCCAGGGAGGCCGCGATGACGCACCGCTCCCCCGTCCCGCCCTCGGGACCCGCCACCGAGGGACTCGCCGCCGAAGGCATCGGGAAACGTTTCGGCGCCGTCCGGGCGCTGGACGACGTGACCCTGCACTTCCCGCCCGGCCGGGTCACCGCCCTGATGGGCGAGAACGGCGCGGGCAAGTCCACCCTGCTCAGGATCCTGACCGGCGACCACCGCCCGAGCGAGGGCACCGTGACCCTGGACGGCGTCCCGCTCGCACTCTCCTCACCGATGGACGCCCGCCGGGCCGGGATCCGGATCATCCCGCAGGAGCCGGAGATCATCCCGCACGTCTCGGTCGCCGAGAACGTGTACGCCGGTTCGCTGCCGCGCCGCACCGGCCACCGCCTGGACCGGCGGCTCGACCGGACCGAGCTGCGCCGCCGGATCACCGCCGACCTGGCCCGGCTCGGCTTCGCCAAGGTCCTCGACCCCGACCTGCTCGGCTCCGAACTCACCGCCGCCCAGCGTCAGTTGGTGGAGATCCTGCGCGCCCTCACCGGCCGGGTGCCGGCCCGCGCGATCGCCTTCGACGAGCCCACCTCCTCGCTCTCCGAGCAGGAGAGCGAGGCGCTCTTCGCCCTGATCGGACGGCTGCGCGCGGAGGGGATCGCGGTCGTCTACGTGTCGCACCGGATGAAGGAGGTCTTCCGGCTCGCCGACCGGATCGCCGTCCTGCGCGACGGTGCGCTGGCGGGGGTGGTGGACGCGGCCGGGGCCGACGAGGCCGGGATCGTCCGGCTGATGGTCGGCCGCGACCTGTCCGCCCTGTTCACCCGGGAGCGGGTCGCCACCGACCGCGTCGTCCTCGACGTCCGGGGCCTCACCACCGACGCCGTCCGCGGCATCGACCTGCGGGTCCACGCGGGCGAGGTGGTGGCCCTGGCCGGACTGATCGGCGCCGGCCGCTCCGAACTCGCCCTCGCCCTGGCCGGGGACGCGCCGATCCGCTCGGGCACCGTCCTGCTGGACGGCGAACCGCTGCGCCTGCGCGGCCCCCGGGACGCGATCGCCGCCGGGATCGGCCTCGCCCCCGAGGAGCGCAAGGCGCAGGCACTGCTCCTGCACCGGACCGTCCGGGACAACACCGCCCTGGTCAGCTACCCCGCGCTGCGCCGCCGCCGGTTCGTCCGCCGGGCGCAGGAACGCGCGCTCGCCCAGGAGTACGCCGACCGGCTGCGGGTCCGCGCGCCCTCGATCGAGGCCGAGGTGCGCACCCTGTCCGGCGGCAACCAGCAGAAGGTGGTGCTCGCCCGCTGGCTGGCCCGCCGCCCCGGGCTGCTGATCCTCGACGAGCCGACCCGCGGCGTCGACATCGGCGCCAAGGCCGAGATCTACCGGATCATCGCCGACCTGGCCCGCGACGGCGTCGCCGTCCTGGTGGTCTCCTCCGAACTGCCGGAAGTGCTCGGGCTCGCCGACCGCATCGTGGTGCTGCAGAACGGCCGGGTCACCGGCGAACTCGACCGCGCCGGGGCCACCGAGGAGGCCGTCCTCGCCCTCGCCATGGCCGACGACCTGGCCGCCCCCACGATCGCCGACGACCTGGCCGTCCCTGCCCCGCCCCCGTCGCCCCAGGACCCCAACTCCCCGACCGGAGCCGCCTGATGAGCACCAGCGCCGTCCCCGACAGCGGACCGGAGCGGGCGCACCCGGCGCGCCGCGCGCTCGCCCGGCTCGCCGCCCTCGGCGGGCAGAACCTCAGCCTGCTCGGCGCGCTGGTCGCCGTCCTGGTCCTCTTCGGCTGGCTCAACGACAACTTCCTGAGCTGGGACAACATCCAGGGCATCACCGAGGCCGTCACCATCGCCGGCCTGCTGGCCGTGGTCCAGACCGTGGTCATCGTCTGCGGCGGCCTGGACATCTCGGTCGGTTCCCAGGCCGGCCTGGCGTCCGTCACCAGCGCGATGGTCTTCACCTCCACCGGGTCGAGCGCCCCGCTGGGCATCGGCGCGGCCCTGCTGATCGGGGCGGCCATCGGCCTGCTCAACGGCGGCGTCATCGTCTACGGCCGGGTCAACGCGACCATCGCCACGCTGGCGGGGCTGGCCGCGTACAAGGGCCTGGCCCAGCTGGTCTCGGGTGGGCGCGCCCAGGGCTACGTCCTCGGCGACCCGGTGTTCGTCTTCCTCAGCCGCGGCAAGGTCGCCGGGCTGCCCACCATGGTGTGGCTGCTGATCCTGGTCGCCGCGGCCGTCCACGTGCTGCTCACCTACACCGACATCGGCCGCAACATCTACGCGATCGGCGGCAACCCCACCGCCGCCCGGCTGGCCGGCATCGCCCTCAACAAGTACCTGATCTCCGCCTATGTGCTGGCCGGCACCGTCGCCGCCCTGGCCGGCGTCCTGCTCACCGCCCGCACCGGCTCCGGGCAGCCGGTCTCGGGCAGCGAGGGCCTGGAGCTGCAGTCGATCACCGCCGCCGCGCTCGGCGGCTGCGCCCTCAAGGGCGGCAAGGGCGGGGTGGGCGGCACCCTGCTGGCGGTGGCGCTGCTGGGCGCGCTGCAGAACGGGCTCACCGTCGAGGGCATCAACTCCTTCTGGCAGAACGTCGCCCAGGGCACCCTGCTGGTCGCCGCCGTGGTCGCCCAGCAGCGCCGCAACCGGGAGCGCGCCATCGGCCTGCCGGCCTGAGCCGGCTGCCCGCCCCGGCCCTCACCCCGGCCCCCGCCCCGGCCTCCGATTCACTCTTTCGGCTACTTGCCCAGCAGGAAAGTAGGGCGTACTTTCCTTGTAGGAAAGTAAGCGTCCGAAGGGGAGACCACCATGAGTACACCCACCCCCTCCGAGGCCCGGGACGCGCTGGCCCGCGTCCGCAAGGCCCGCCTCCACGCCGCCGAGTCGCTGCGCGCCCCCTGGTGGGTGTGGGCGGTGTTCGGCGCCGTCATGGCCTCGTTCCTCGCCGCCGACGACTTCGGCCCCACCGCCCGGAGTGTCGCCTCGCTCGGCCTCGGCGCCCTCGCCGTCGCCTGGGTCGTCGCCGGGCGGCGCAGCCCGCGGATGGCCGCCGCCTCCGGCACCCCGCACCGCAGCGCCCTGCCCACGTACGCGGGGCTTCCCGTGACGCTGGTCGCGTTGGTCGCCGTCGCCGTCGGGTACGGCACCGGCCATGCCGTGCACAGCCTGCTGACCGGCTCCGGCATGCCCGCCTGGATCCGCGAGCACCCGTACACCACCGCCGCCCTCCCGTACGCCGCCCTGTACGTCGCCGCGGGCCTGCTGGCCGGCGCGGTGCTGCGGCGGCTGGCCCGTCGCACGGCGGTCCGGTGAACGTGACCGGACCGACCGCGGGCGCCGGGTCCGGCCTGGACCAGCTCCTCCTGGACCCGACCAGGCTGACCATCGTCTCCCTGGTGTCCGCGACCACCTGGTGCGAGTTCGCCTTCGTCCGCGAGCACGCCGGGCTGAGCGACTCGGCGCTGTCCAAGCAGCTCACCACGCTCGGCGGCGCCGATCTCGTCGAGATACGCAAGGGCCGTGTCGGGGCACGCCGCTGCACCTGGGTGCGGGCCACCGACGCGGGCCGGGAGCGGTTGCGCGCACACGTGGCCGCGCTCCAGCAGATCGCCGACCGGGCCGGACAGGCCGGGCGGGCCGCCGCGGAGCACCCGGCGGGTGGCCCCGACCCGGGGCCCGGCCGACCGGTGTGACGTCGGGTCATCGAAGCCTGCCCCCGACTCTGCCCTTCCGGCCCTTGTACGGGCAACGCCGCCCGCCGTACACCGGCATGGATACACAGCGACCGCGGTGCGAACCGCCTGTCCAGGAGGTGGATGTGCACGCGCACGACCCGAAGACGCAGAGCCAGTCCGAGCGCCGCGACCGCGGCCGGCCGGCCGCACAGCGGCAGTCCGTCCCGGCGGACCCCCGCTCGCTCGCCGCACTGCAGCGCTCCATCGGCAACGCGGCCGTCGTCCAACTGCTCAAGCTGCAGCGGGAGTCGGAGGAGGAGACGGTCCAGCGCTCGACGGTCCACCAAGTGCTGCGGTCGCCGGGCCGTCCGCTGGCCGACGGCGTACGGACGGAGATGGAGGCCCGCCTCGGCGCCGACTTCAGCAGCGTGCGGGTCCATGACGGCCCCGCCGCGGCCCGCTCGGCGGCCGAGATGAGCGCCCGCGCCTACACCTCAGGCGAGCACGTCGTGATCGGCCAGGGCGGCGGCGACAAGCACACCCTGGCCCACGAGTTGACCCATGTCATCCAGCAGCGCTCCGGCCCGGTGTCCGGCACCGACCACGGGAACGGCCTGTCCGTCAGCGACCCCGGCGACCGCTTCGAGCGCGCCGCCGAGGCGAACGCCGTCCGGGCGCTGAGCGGGCCCGTGCCCGACGCCGCCGTCCAACGGGTCGCCGAGCAGTCCCCGTCCGCAGCTCAGGAGCTGGCGGTGCAGCGCGCGTACACCGGCACCCCGTACGAGATCTACGGCGGGGTGAACGGCAACGGCGTCGGCACCACGATGCACGCCGAGCTCCACCCCGGCCAGCTCCCGACAGGCTCCATCCCCAAGGAGCAGCCGGCCTGGTGGCCCAAGAGCGGCGCGACCGGCGCCTGGTTCTCGAACTTCATGGTGCAGGGGCACCTGCTCAACCACAACGTCGGCGGCCCCGGCGTCATGAAGAACATGACGCCGATCACCGCGTCCGCGAACTCGGCACACCACAAGACGGTCGAGAAGAAGCTCAAGGAGGAGGTGCTGAAGAAGGGCCACATCGTCGAGTACTACGTGGAGGCCGACTACAGCACCCACCCCGACGCCGCGGACTTCCTGACCGGCGACGCCAATGTGGACGCCGACATCGACGCCAACTACGCCGACAAGCTCGCCGGCAAGCTCCACGCCGAGTACACGGTCTACGACACCACCGGCAAGGAACTGGGCGGCGACGCCTGGGAGATCGAGAACAACCGGCTGAAGTGACCGCACCCGCTGGCGCCGCCGAAGGCGCCGAAGGAGACGTACGTACGTGATCGACCCCCGTGCCCGACTGACCGCGATGATCACCGACCTGGAGCGCAACCCCCGCGTGGAGCTCCTGGAGGCCACCGTCGCGCCACCGACCCCACCGGCCGACCTCGAGTCCGCCGTCCGCCTGGCCGACGGCCGCCTCCCGGCGGGTGTCGAGGCCTTCTACCGCGAGGTCGGCGCGGTCCGCCTGACCTGGCGGCACACCGTTCCCGAGCTCCTGAACAACGACCTCTCCGACCAGGGCCTGATCAACCTGCTGCCGCTGCACCAGGTCCTCGGCGACTGGCAGGGCATCACCTGGCACTCGGAGGAGGACCAGGAGTTCCGCGCCGTCCGGCCCTTCGACCGGTTCACCTCCGAGGCCTGCGCGGCGTTCGTCCCCCCGCGCGACTCCGTCCACTACCACTACCTCGGCGAGGAGCTGCACGACACCGGGTACTCCTTCGACGCCTATCTGGAACGGCTGATCGCCTCCCGCGGCTTCTGGTACTGGCCGCAGACGCTCTGCCCGGGCCTGGAGAAGAGCGCGGAGGTCACCGCGTTCCGCCGCGTGATGCCGGCCGTCTTCCCGGACTACGACGACGCGCTGTTCCACCCGGCCGGGCACTGAGCCCGCTCGCGGGGCCCGCCACCTCGGCCGGGCCCCGCGAGGGGTGGGTGCGTACGGGGCCCGACCTCCTGATAGAACGATCGGGCCCTGCTCACCAGCGCCCGGAGAAACACCGTGAGGAAACCGTTCAGCCCGCTGTCCTACACCCCCGAGGAGAGCGCCCGGGACCACGAGGACTCCGCCGCGGGCAAGACCGGCACGGCGCGCCTGCGGTACATGGCCCAGGCCGCGCAGGACTGGACCGATGCCGAGTTCCACGAGCGCGCGCTGGCCCTGCTCGACGGAGTGGCGGCGGCCCGCCCCACCTTCCGCAAGCTGAAGTGGGCGCTCCCGGACTACGCGTCCGCCCTGTTCCGGGCGGGCCGGACGAAGGAGGCCTGGGCCACGATCGAGGCGGCGGAGAAGCACGCGCGCAAGGCGGGCGGCTCCGACGCCTACGAGGACCTGGCCGACTGCCTGGCCGCCGCCGGCCACCCGGCCCGGGCCGCCGACCACTACACGACCGCCCTCGACCTCCTGCTGCTGCGCGGTGACGACCCGCACCCCGCCCGGGCCCGCGGCAACCCCCGGACCGAACCGATCCCCCGGATCCGCGCAGCCCGCCACCGCGTGCGCGAACTGCTCGCCCCGGGCCGGGAGCAGGACCGGTCGGCCCGGATCGCCGCCTGCCTCGACGCCGTCCGAAACGTCGACCGAACCGCCGGCCAGGGACGGCGCGAGCTGGTCGTGAACCTGGCCGCCACGGTCGAGGTCACCGACCCGGGCGGCCCGGGCCACCTGATCCTCCAACACACCGAGACGCACGCCGAGTGGCGGCTGGCCCTGTCCGCGTGCGGCACCTTCGCCATGCTGCTGCGGGTAACCACGGGCCCTCCCCGCCGCCTCCGGAGACTCCGGACCGAACCGGTCGAACCCGCGGCCACCGACACCGAGCGGGCCATCCTGGACACCGTCCTGGAGGCCGGCTGCACCCTGCTCCGGGCCGAGGACGCCGAGTCCGCGGTGACCTGGCCCGGCCCGCTCGGCGAACCGGTCGACGGCCCGCTCCACCGGGCGCTGTTCGGCCCCCTCCCGGGCATCGGCGGGCGTCAGAAGCGGCAGGTCAGCAACTCGCCCCGGGCTGCACGGGCTTGAGGTCCACGAGGTAGCCGTCGACGGCGTCGGTCACGCAGGCGTTGCTGCGCCCGTAGGCGGTGTGGCCCAGACCCTGGTAGGTGAGCAGCATGCCGCCGGGGAGCTGGGCGGCGAGGCTCCGGGCGTCCTGGTACGGGGTCGCCGCGTCGCCGGTGGTGCCGACGACGAGGACCGGTGGCAGGCCGTCGGCCTGGACGCGGTGCGGCTTCGTCGGGCCGGTCGGCCAGGTGCGGCAGGTGAGGTCGGCGAGCACGGTGGCGGCGCCGAAGGGGCCGGACTCCTGGTGGGCGCGGTCGAGCAGCCGCCAGTAGGCCTGCGGGTCCTCGGGGTGCGGGTTGTCCAGGCAGTTGACGGCCGTCAGGACCTCGCCGCTGTTGTCGCGCGGGGCGGGATCGGCGGTGGCCTCGGCGGAACCGTCGCCCTGGAGGTCCTGGCCGTGGTCAGCGAGGTCCGCGAGCTTGCCGCCGTCGCCCTTGCACGCCGCGGTCAGGGCCTCGGAGAGCGGCGCCCACTGCGCCTCCGGCGTGTACATCGACGCGGTGAGGGCACCGTGCAGGGCGTTCTCGTCGAGCCGCCGGTCGCTGCCCTTGATCCGCAGCGGGTGGCGGGCGGTCTTCGCGTAGAGGTCGGCGATGAGCGTGCGGATGCCGTCCGGGGTGGCGGCCGGGCAGACCGGTCCGACGACCTTGGCACAGTTGTCGGCGTAGTCGTCGACGGCCTTGCGGAAGGCGCGGCCACCGCTCAACGCCTCCTCGGACCAGTCCTTCGCGGGGTCCATGGCGCCGTCGAGGACGAGGGCGCGCACCCGCTGCGGGAACTGCTCGGCGTAGATGGTCCCGAGGTAGGTGCCGTAGGACCAGCCGACGTAGCTGAGCTTGTCGTCCCCGAGCGCCGCGCGCAGTACGTCCAGGTCGCGGGCGGCGTCGAGGGTGCCGATGTGCGGGAGGATCTCGCCGCTGCGGGCCCGGCAGGCGGCGGCCGTGCGGTCGGCGTCGGCGAGGGCGGCCCGGCGTTCGGCGTCCGTACGCGGGTAGAGGGGCTGCGGCGCCTCGTCCCCGGCCTGGTCGGGCGCGTCGTCCGGCGGGGTGCAGTCCACGGCGGGCTTGCTGCCGGCGACGCCGCGCGGGTCGAAGCCGACGATGTCGAAGTGCGCCCTGGCCGCCTTGGTGAAGGAGTCGACGCCACCGTCCTTCAGCTGGTCGACGCCGGAGGCGCCCGGTCCGCCCGGGTTGAAGACCAGGTTGCCGATGCGCTGGTCCGGCATCGCGGTGGCCGCCTTGACGACGGGGAGGACGAAGGTCTTCCCGTTCTCCGGGTGGGCGTAGTCCATCGGGACGGTCAGGGTGGCGCAGCGCAGGTCGCCGCAGGCGGTCCAGGCGAGCTTCTGCCCGTAGAAGGGCTGGAGTGCCGGCCGGGACGAGGCCTCGACCGTCATCGTCGCCCGTGCGGCGGTCGCGCCGGGGGTGCAGGCCGCGAGCGGGACGGCACCCAGCACGGTCAGGGCCAGGGCGAGGGCGGCACGCTGCTGGAGGGCGCGGCCCGCTGTCCCGGGGACGCGCGCGGCCGACCGCTGCTCCCGGTGCTCGGCCGGCTGCCTGTTCCTGGTGAATCGCTGCACTGCTCCGGTCCCATCCCACGTCGGCTGTCGGGTACGGGGCAGGAGCTTGACCTGGGCACCGTGAGGTTTCGATGAAGCCGGTGCGGCTATCCTTGGCCGCCGTGCGAGTACTGGTGGTGGAGGACAACGACGACCTGCGGTTCGCCCTGACCGCTGCCCTGCGGGCCGACGGCCTCGCGGTGGACGAGGCGGCGGATCTACCCGGAGCCGACGAGGCGCTGTTCATCACCGACTACGACTGCGCCGTGTTCGACCGGATGCTGCCCTCCGGTGACGCCCTCGACCACGTGCGGGAGCTGCGCCGGGCCGGCCGTACCGTGCCGGTGCTGTTCCTCACCGCCCGCGACCGGGTCGCCGACCGGGTCGACGGGTTCGCCGCGGGCGGCGACGACTACCTGGTCAAGCCCTTCGCCGTGCCCGAGCTGATCGCCCGGGTCCGCAACCTGTGCCGCCGGGCCGGCACCGTCGCCCCGCCCGTGCACCGCCTGGCCGGCCTGGAGATCGACACCGCCCGCCGGCAGGTGCGCCGGGACGGCGTGCTGCTGCTCCTGACCGCCAAGGAGTTCGCCGTCCTGGAACTGCTGGCGACCCGCGCCGACCGGGCCGTACCGCGCGGCGAGATCGTCGAGAAGTGCTGGGACGAGATGGCCGAGCCCAACTCCAACGTGGTCGACGTCCTGGTCTCCCAGCTGCGCCGCAAACTCGGCGACCCGCCGCTGATCCACACCGTCCGGGGCGTCGGCTACCGGCTGGCCGAGGCCGGCCCGTGAGGGCGCCCCTGCGCCGGCACCGGCCCGTGAGGGCGCTCCTGCGCCGGCGCCGGAACACGGCCGCCCGCACCCCGGCCGAGCACCGGGCCCGACGGCTCCGCCGGCGCCTCACCGCCCTGTACGTCCTGACCAGCGCCGTCGGCCTGGTCGCCCTGGCCGCTTTCGCCGTCCACAGCGACGGCGTCTCCCGGCGCCACCAGACCGACAGCGAGCTGAAGGTGCAGGCCACCCAGGCCCTCACCGAGCTCTCCTTCGACGACAACGGCGCCCTCGACACCCACAACCTGGCCGAGTTCGTCGACGTCTCCTGCCCCGCCGTGACCGTGCTCTCCGGAAGCGGCGCCGACCACCTCCGGACCGTCTACACCCCGCGCCAGCCCTGCGCCCGCACCCACGCCCCCGACACCCTCGCCGCGGCAGCGGCGGCCGTCGAGGACGGCAGCACCGCCACCGTCGACGCCCACGACGACCGCGGCCACCCGCTGCGCCTGCTCGCCCAGGTCTTCACCGGCCCGGACGGCAACAGCACCGGCGGCGCCGTCGTGGTGGCCTCCGACACCGCCGCCGACCGGGCGGCCCACCGCGACCTCGCCCTCCTCCTGGCCGGCGGCTGCGCCGTCCTGCTGGCGCTCTCCGCCCTCGCCGGCCACCTGCTCTCCGGCCGCGCCATCCGACCCGCCGTGACCGCCGTGCACCAGCACGAGGCCTTCCTCGCCGACGCCGCCCACGACCTGCGCACCCCCGCCGCCTCGCTGCGCCTGCTCGCCGAGACCGCCCTGCGTGACGACGCCGCCCGCCCCGAGGCGCTCCGGCGCACCGTGAACCTGGCCACCCGTATGGGCGACCTGGTCGACGGCCTGCTCACCAGCGCCCGCCTCACCGCCGGGGTCACCGCCCTGGCCACCGAGCCGCTGCGCCTGGACCAGCTCGTCGAGACCGTCGTCGAGGACACCCACACCGACGGACACGGCGTCACCCTGCGCACCGAACCGACCGTCGTCGTGGCCGATCCGGACCTGCTCCGCCGGGCCGTCACCAACCTGCTGGCCAACGCCCTCACCCACGGCCACGCCCCCGGCCGGCCCGCCGAGGTCGAGCTCACCGTCACCGCCGACGGCGTCCTCACCGTGGACGACGCCGGACCGGGCGTCCCGCCCGAGCTCGCCGACTCGCTGTTCCAGCGCTTCCGCAGCGGCTCCGACTCCACCGGCACCGGCCTCGGCCTCTCCATCGCCGCCTGGACCGCCCGCGCCCACCACGGCACGCTCACCGTCACCACCAGCGCCCGCGGCGGCGCGCGCTTCACGCTGACGCTCCCGGTGAAACGGCGGCCCTGACACCGGACGGTTCGTACTCCCTCCGGCTCCTCACGAAAACCTCAGGTCGCCTCGGACACGCTGCGCGGAGCACCGAGAGGGGAACTCCCGTGACCACCACCGCCCGCCACCGCTGCGCCGTCGCCCTGCTGGCGGCCGTCGTCCTCGGCACCTTCCTCGCGGGGATCGGCGCCGCCACCCCGAGTACCGCGGAACCCCGCGGCGGAACGGTCCAGACCACGGCCGACCGGCTGCGGCCGCTCCACTCACTGCTCCGCCGGCACCACACGGCCCGCGCGTCCGTGCTCGGCCGACTGCGGCTGCGCCCGCTGACGGTGGTCCTCACCCGGACCGGCCGCTGAGCGGCTGCCGTCCTTCCGAAGGTGATCACCGGGTTTTCCGACATCCCCACACCTCCGGGATCGGCTACCTATCGTGGTCGGATGATCTCCCACGTCTGGACGCCCTCCTCGTTCTGGACCCCGCCGCTTCCGTTGCTGCCGGGCAGCGGCGGGACGGAGACCTTCACCCTGGGCCAGTGCCGGGAGTTGACGCGTCGGGGCATCGACAACCAGGTGGTCACCTTCCGCCTCGGTGAGCAGGACGGCCGGGCGCAGGCGCCCGACGTGCGCTTCACCGGCTACCCGGCCCCGGACGACGTCGGCCAGCTGGACGGCGAGGTGATCCTGGCCACCGAGCCGCTGCGGATCCCGACCGTCCGGGTGCCGTACGTGATGATGCACAACCTTCCGCTGGTCGGCCGGGATCCGGCGTTCTACCGGGACGGCTACGCGGCTCACCGGCTGCTCGCGCCCAGCGCCGCCGCCCTCGGGTGGGCCGCCTTCCTGGGACTCGACCCGGGCGGGATCGGCGTCGTCCACCCGTTCGCCGGCGTCGAGTTCGCGACCGAGCCGGAGCCGGCGCGCGGGGCCGGCCCGGTGCGGGTGCTGTTCGCGGGACGGCTCGGCCCCGAGAAGGGGATCTACACGCTGTTCGAGGCCCTGCACGCGTTCGCCGGGGACGGGGACTTCGCGTTCACGGTGGTGCTGGCGGGCGGCCAGGACGCCGCCTACCCCCTGGTCGAGCCGCTGGTACGGGCCCACCCGATGATCGAGGCGGTGGCACCGCGCACCTCCGCGCGGGAGATGGCGCGGCTCCTGGTGACGCAGGACGTGGTCGTGATGCCCAGCCACAGCGTCCTGTGGGTCGAGCCGTTCGGCACCCTGTCCGCCGAGGCGCAGCACGCGGGCTGCCGGGTGGTGGCCAGCGACCTGGGCGGCCTGCCCGAGTCCGATTGCGGCGGCCTGGTGCTGTGCCGCCCCGACGACCCGCTGGCGCTGGCCCGGGCGATCCGCCGGGCGGGCGCGCTCGGCCGTCTGACACCCGCCGAGCGCAGGGCTGCCGCTGGCCACCGCACCGTCGCGCACTCGGTCGACGAACTGTTGACCGCGCTGAACGACGGGCTGCCCGTCCTCAGCTGAGGCCCGCCGCGCCGACGCGCGGGGCGGCCACCCGGCGGTAGATCTCCCGGATGCCGTCGACCCACCGCTCGGCACCGTAGACCCGGGTGGCGCGGTCCACGCAAGCCTGTCGGCGTCCTGCCGAACCTGACGCCAGCACGTCGACCAGCGCCTTCGCCAGCGCGACCGGATCCCGCGGCGGCACCAGCGCCCCGACGCGCGGGTCGGCGACGCTCCAGCGCAGGCCGCCTACACCGGTCGCCACGACCGGTGTGCCGCAGGCCATCGACTCCACGGCGACCAGGCCGAAGGGCTCGTAGTGCGAGGGCACGGCCGTGACGTCCGCGGCGCTGTAGTAGCGGGCCGTGGCCGCGTGCGGAACCGGTCCACGCAGGTCCACGCTCCCGGTCAGGCCGTGCCGCTCGACCAGCGCCGCCAGCGACTCCGGGCCGCCACGCCGCTCCGGCGCCTCGCCGCCCACGACGACGAGCACCGCATCGGGGAGCGTCCGGCGCACGAGGGCGAAGGCGGGGACGAGATCCTCCCAGCCCTTGCGCGGTTCGAGCCGCCCGACGAACAGGACCACCGGGACGTCCGCCGGCAGGCCCAGTTCGGCGCGGGCGAGGGCGGGGTCGCGCGGGGTCAGGAGCTCGGTGTCCACCCCGGGAGGAACCATGCGCAGGGTGTCGCGCGGCGTTCCCAACAGCCGCCGCAGGTCCGTGAGTTCGCCGGGACTGCTGGCCACGACTGCGGCGGCGC
The DNA here is from genome assembly GCF_040303245.1 of Kitasatospora sp. NPDC096077. NCBI lineage: Bacteria > Bacillati > Actinomycetota > Actinomycetes > Kitasatosporales > Streptomycetaceae > Kitasatospora > Kitasatospora sp. NPDC096077. Next base: position 28,101 of record NZ_JBEOSV010000001.1, read on the forward strand.
GCAGACCGATGCGCCGTTCGACCCGGTGCCTGGCCGCGAAGTGTTCGCCGTCCTCGTCGGCCGTGTCCCGCCCGATCGCCGCCCGGCGCACCACCCCCAGGGAGTGGTGGGTGTGCACCAGCGGTACCGGGTGGCGGTCGCCGAGCCGCAGGGCCGCGACGGCGGAGTACCAGTAGTGACTGTGCACCACGTCGTAACCGCCCACCTCCTCGTGGAGCCCGACGACCCCCGCGCAGAACTCGTCGAGGACGTCGCCGAACCGCTCACGCGGCAGCGGCCCGACCGGTCCGGCCGGCACCCGGACGGTCCGTGCGCCCGGGGCGATCGGCTCCTGCCGGGCCAGCCGCCCGTCCGCCCAGCGGGTCACGACGTCGACCGTGCAGCCGGAGCCGGCCAGCCGTCTCGCCAGCTCCCGGACGTAGACGTTCTGACCGCCGCAGAACTCGCCTCCCGGAGTGGCCAACGGGTCGGCGTGGTCGGAGATGTGCAGGACGCGCATGCTGCTACCTCGGCGGGGACGGAGTCGGTCGGATTCGTCGTACGGGGGATGTCGTACGGGGGATCAGGGCGCCGGCGGCCGAAGGTCTCCTCGATCCAGCGGGCGTCCGTCAGGTAGCGGCGGTCGTGGCCCTCCGCCACGTGGCGGCCGAACGCCGGATGACCCGCTGCCGCCTGCTCGCGCATCCAGGCGACGAGCGCTCTCAACCGCTCCGCCGCCGTGGCGGGCAGTCGGTCCCGCTCGTCCTGGGAGAGACCGTAGGAGTCGGCGAACAGGAGGAGCCGGCGCTTCGCCTCGGGTACCGGCAGGGTGTGTTCGACCTCGTCCGGGGCGTACAGCGGGACGAAGCGGTAGGCGGTGTAGGCGGCATCCCACAGCCGGGGGCCGGGGTGGGCCGTGTCGAAGTCGATGAAGGCGACCGGAAGACCGTCCCGGAAGACCGTGTTGTACGTCGCCGCGTCGCCGTGGCAGATCACCTCGGCCGGCTCGCGAGCGGGAAACTGCCAGACGTCGCCCGGCTCCCGGACGAAGTCGGCGGAGGCGTCGTGGAGGGCACGCAGCAGCCGTCCCGCGGCCACCAGCGAGGCGTCGCTCCGCACCTCGGGCGCGGCGAAGTCGTGCCCCACCGTTCCGGGGAGGTACTCGACGAGCTCCTCGGCGGCGTCGTCGCCGATCCCGTACGGGCGCGGCGCACCGGTGAATCCGGCCTCGCGCAGCTGCGCCAGCAGGCGCTGGACGGTGCCGCTCCAGGGGCCGGCCGGGCGCCGGACCAGGCCGCCCTCCCGGGTGACCAGGTTCACGCCGCCGACGAACACTTCCCGATCTTCCACCGGGCCAGGCTAACGAGGACGCGCGCCCTCGGCAGCCGGAATCCCACGATCCTCCGTATCCGCACGCCCGGAAGTCCCAGGCGCAACGCCGTGGTCAGGCCGAGTCCTTGACGATCGACCAGCCGCCGTCCACCACCAGGCTCGCCCCGGTGATGTAGGAGGCGTCGGAGGAGGCCAGGAAGGCGACGGCGGCGGCCACCTCCTCGGGGGTGCCGAGCCGCTTGGCGACCGTGCCGGCCACGCTGTCGGCGCGCCCGGCCTCGTCCACCCGGTCCCAGGCGGGGGTGAGGATCGGGCCGGGCAGCACGGTGTTGACGCGCACCCGGGGCCCGTACTCGACGGCGAGCTGGCGGCCGAGCGCGCACAGCGCACCCTTCGCCGCGGCGTACGCCGGGTGGCCGGGCAGCCCGACCAGGGCGTGCACCGAGGAGGTGAGCACCAACGTGCCCTCACTGTCGGCCAGTTGGGCGGCGAAGGCACGGACCGCCAGCCAGCTGGCCTTGAGGGTCACGGCAAGTTGGCCGTCCCACTCGGTCTCGTCGAGTTCGTGCGCGGGCTTCACCACGACGGCGTAGGCGTTGCTGTGCAGGACGTCCAGGCGGCCGTAGCGGCGGGCGACGTGCTCGGCCAGCTCCTCCCACATCGCGGCGGAGCCCACGTCGCCGTGGCGGTACTCGGCCCGGCCGCCCGCGCGGGTGATGGCGTCCGCCAGCTGCTGCCCGGCCTCGTCGGCGATGTCGACGGCGATCACCGCCGCGCCTTCGGCGGCCAGCCGCCGGGCGGTCGCGGCGCCGATGCCGCTGGCGGCGCCGGTGATCAGCGCGACCCGGCCCTGAAAGCGTCGGCAGGTGTGCTCGTTCATGCGGTCACCGCGGTCCTCGGTCGTGGTCGGGGAGGGGCCTCAGCCGGTAGCTCGTTTCGGCCTCCGCCTCGATCGTCATGATGCCAGGGGTGGTGGTGCGGACGGCGGACGTCACCGCCCGGATGCCCGGCGGCAGTTGCACGGTGAGACGCTGGGCCCGGGTGGTGCGGACGGTCGCTTCGGTGAGGCGGCCGTCGGCCCAGGACAGGTCGACGGTGCTGCCGCCGCGCGCCCGAAGGCCGGTGGCCCGGCCGTCGGGCCAGGCGGCGGGCAGGGCGGGGAGCAGCCGCAGCACGCCGTTGTGGCTCTGCAGCAGCATTTCGGCGACGGCGGCGGTGAGGCCGAGATTGCCGTCGAGCTGGAAGAGGTCCGGCGGGTGGAGGCCGAACAGGTTGGGCGCGGTGTAGTCGGTGAGCAGGGAGCGGAGGGCGCGGTGGGCGAGGTCGCCGTCGCCGAGGCGGGCGGCCAGTGCGGCGGCCCAGGCGGCGCTCCAGCCGGTGCTGCCGCCACCGTGGGCCAGCCGCCGTGCCAGGGCGAGGCGGGCGGGCGCGACCAGGGCGGGCGCGGTGAGGGGGTCGATCGCGCTGCCCGGGTGGAGGCCGTGGAGGTGGGAGAAGTGCCGGTGGCCCGGGTCCTCCTCGGGCAGGTCGCGCCACCATTCCAGCAGCCGTCCGTCGGGACCGGTCGCGGGCGGGCGCAGCCGGGCGCGGGCGGTGTCGAGGGCAGCCGTCAACTCCTGGTCGGTGTCCAGGAGTCGGGCGGCGGCCGCAGTGGTGGCGAAGAGTTCGGCGGTGAGCCAGTGGTCCAGGGTGGCGCCGGCGGTGACGGCGGCGAGGCCGCCGTCGGGGAGCCGGAAGTGGTGCTCGGGCGAGGTGGAGGGGCAGGTGACCAGGGTGCCGTCGTCGTCCTCGGTGAGCAGGTCGAGCAGGAAGCGGGCGGCGTCGCGCATCAGCGGGTAGGCGTGGTCGGCGAGGAAGTGCCGGTCGCCGCCGAAGAGGTAGTGCTCCCACAGGTGGGCGCAGAGCCAGGCGGCGGCGGTCGGCCAGTTGGCCCAGGACGGCGAGCCGCTGACCGGGTTGGTGGCGCGCCACAGGTCGGTGTTGTGGTGGACGGTCCAGCCGGCGGCGCCGTAGTAGGTGCGGGCGGTGCGGGTGCCGGGTTCGGCGAGGTCGGCGATCAGGTCGAGGAGGGGTCGGTGGCAGTCGGCCAGGCCGGTGGTCTCGGCGGGCCAGTAGGCCATCTGAAGGTTGATATTGGTGGTCCAGTTGGCGTTCCAGGGCGGGGCGACCTCGGTGTTCCAGAGGCCCTGGAGGGTGGCCGGCTGGCCGCCGGGGCGGGAGGAGGCGATCAGCAGGTAGCGGCCGTAGGCGAACTGGAGGGCCGTCAGGCCCGGATCCTCGCCGCCGGCCCGGACGGCGGCTAGCCGTTCGTCGGTGGGGCGGTGGTCCGGTGGCCCGGCTTCGAGGCTGAGCGTGCAGGCCCGGAACAACCGCCGGTGGTCGGCCAGGTGTTCGTCGAGCAGTTCCCGGTACGGCCGCCGCTGCGCCGCCAGTTGCTCCAGCGCCTCGGCGAGCGGCCCTTCCTCCGGGCCGACGGGTGGCGTACCGGGCCCCCGGTAGCCGGTGGCCACGGCGACCAGCAGCAGCACCTCGTCGGCGCCGTGAACGGTCACCGCTCCGCCGCTCCGCGCCACCCGGCCTCCGGTCGCCAGCACCCGCAGTCCGGCGGCGAAGCCCGTGCCCTCGCCGTCCCGGTAGTGGGCCGGATCCTCCTCGCCGAAGGCGACGTGGGCGGGCGCCCGGCCGGTGACGGCCAGAGTGCCCGGGGCCGGGTGGTGGTGGCGGGCTCCCGGGTGCGGGGTGGCGAACCGGGCGGTGAGGGTGACCGCACCGAGGGTGGAAGCGCTGATCCGGGTGACCAGCAGTCCGGCGGGCGCGGAGGCGAAGGACTCCCGTAGCAGGTCGACACCGTCGGTACGGCAGGACACCCGGTGGACGGCGGCGTCCAGGTCCAACAGCCGTACGTGGTCCGACACTTCGCGGCCTGGAAACGCCAAGTTCAGCGTGGCCAACGGCTGGAAGGCCTCGGTGAACGGCCCCTGCATGTGCTCGGCCAGCCGGTCGGCGAGGCCGGGCGCCCGCTCGTCGAGGACAGCGGCCCTCAGCGCCGCCAGGTTCTCCGCCGCGCCCTCACGATCACGCGGGCCGGGCCCGCCGGACCACAACGTGTCGGCGTTGAGGTGGACGGTCTCCTCGGCGGCGCCGCCGTACAGCAGCGCGCCGAGGCGGCCGTTGCCCAGCGGCAGTGCCTCCAGGAAGCCGGTGGCCGGTCCGCGGTACCACAGTTCGGTCGGGGCGTGGGACAACTGAGCGCTCCTGTCGACGAGTTCCTTGAGCCGCCCGCCGAGCTCAGCCGGCCGGCGGCGCGGTGCTCCCCCGGACGATCAGCTCCGGGCGCATCAGCTGCACCGAGTTGGCGGGGGTGCCGGTCTTGGTGAGGGCGCGCAGCAGCAGTTCGGTGGCCTGCCGGGCCATCTCCCGCTTGGGGATGGACACCGTGGTGAGCGCCGGGTGGGTGAGCAGGACTTCGGAGATGTCCTGGCCGATCAGCGAGAGGTCGTGCGGCACCGAGCGCCCGGCCGCCCGGGCGGCCTCCAGGGCGCCGAGGGCGAGCACGTCGTGGGTGGTGAACAGCGCCGTCACCCCGGGGTCGGTGGCGAGCAGCGCCTCCGCCGCGGCGAAGCCGCCCGCCGGGGTCGGTGCGGCGGCGTAGCGGACGGCGTCGTCGGGGACGGTGAGCCCGTCCGCGGCGAAGGCCCGGCGGAAGCCGGCCACCCGCGCGGTGTGGGCCGGGCTGGCGAGCACGGCGACCCGCCGGTGGCCGAGTTCGCGCAGGTGGCGGCCGGCCAGGTAGCCGGCCCGCTCATAGTCGATGGTGACCACCGGGAAGCGGTCCGGTGCCTCGGTCTCCCAGGCGCAGAGCACCACCGGGAAGCGGGCGTCGGAGAGCAGCGGGAGGTGGCCGAGCAGGTCCTGGTCGCCGGCGATCAGCAGGGCGTCGACCGAGCGGCTGGTGAGCCCGGCCAGGTGTCGCCGGGCCCGTTCGCCGTCCAGCCGGGTGGTGCAGAGCAGCAGGTGGTGGCCGGCCTCCTCCAGGACGTCCTCGACCTCCTCGACCATCTCCCCGTAGAACGCGCCGGCCACGGTGGGGACGAAGAAGCCGACGGTCCTGGTGCTGCCGGTGGCCAGGGAGCGGGCCACCAGGTTCGGGGTGTAGCCGAGTTCGTCGATCGCCGCACGTACTCGGGCGGCCGTGGTCGGGCGGACCGCGACCCGGCCGGTGATGACGTTGGAGACGGTCTGCTTGGTGACCCCCGCCCGCTCGGCCACGTCCTGCATCGTCACCATCGGCGTTCCCTCGTATTTGACCGGTTAAGTGGAGCAGCTCGCAAAGTAGTCACGCCACGTCACCCCGTCAAGCCACCTGCGCCTCACGACCTTTGGTCCAGCCGGGATCCACCGGGGACGCGGCGTCCAGGGACGGTTCCCGTTCCGGATTTCTTCGACCGGCCTCTTGTTTTACCGGTCAAAGCCGCACTACGGTTCCGAGCCAGTCGGGGGCCCCGGTGCGAGGGGCCCGCCGACCGCTACCCCGCGCGGCTCCCGCGCCTCGGAGAGGACACACTCATGGGCAGAACGACGATGCCGTCCCGGCGGGTGGCCGGTGCGGCCCTGGCGGCCGCGCTGGTCGCGGGCCTGACGGCCTGCGGCTCCGGCGGCGGCGGGGGGAACGGCGGGAACGGCTTCACCTACTGGTCGATGTGGCGCGCCGACGAACCGCAGGCGCAGGTGCTCAAGGGCGCGATCGCCGACTTCACCGCCGCCACCGGCGTCAAGGTCACCGTCAACTGGACCGGTCGCGACATCGCCAAGAAGATCGGCCCGGCGATCGCCGCCAACCAGGCCCCCGACCTCTGGGACGAGTCCAACGACGTGGTCTACGGCTCGGTGGCCGCCGCCGGCCAGGCCCTGGACCTCTCCCCCGTGCTGTCCCTCCAGGTCCCCGGCGAGAACGTCCCGGTCTCCGCCGTCGTCCCGGCCAAGTACCTCGACGTGCTGCCCAAGGACCCGTCCGGCCAGAACCACTACCTGATCCCCTACTACCTGGCCACCACCGGCATGTTCTACAACGCCGCCGACCCCGACCTCGCCGCCGCGATGCCGAGCGCCCCCACCGACTGGCCCGGCCTGCTCAAGGTGTGCGACGCCCTCAAGGCCAAGGGCAAGGCCTGCCTCGCCTCCGAGGGCGAGGACCCGTGGACCAACGGCCTCTACTTCGACTACCTGCTGAACGCCGCCGGCATCGACTTCGCCAAGCTCTCCGCCGACCGGACCGGCGCCCTCTGGGACGATCCGGCCGTCCTCAAGGCCGCCCAGGACCTGGAGCAGCTGGTCAAGGGCGGCCACCTCATCCCCGGCTACGACGCCACCAAGTACCCCGCCCAGGAGACCAACTGGGCCGGCGGCAAGGCGGCCTTCTACATGGACGGCAGCTACGTCACCGGCGAGGTCGCCAAGCAGGTCCCGACCGGCTGGAAGTTCGGCTCCATCCTGCCGCCCGGCGCCAAGGCCCCGGACGTCTCGCTGTTCGGCTTCTCGATCCCCAAGCGGGCCAAGAACGCCGGGGCCGCCGAGAAGTTCATCGCCTTCTTCCTGCAGAAGAAGCAGGTCTCCGGGATGGCCACCACCGCCCTCAACCTCACCCCCCGCACCGACGTCCCCGCCCCCGCCGGGCTGGAGGACGCGCAGAAGTCCCTCGACGCCCCGACCGTCCGGCTGCCCTACGACGGCGTGGCCGGCGACTGGTCCGCCAAGGTGTTCGAGCAGAACTTCCTGGACTTCTGGCACGCGAAGACCGACGCCGCCGCGTTCACCGCCAAGTGCAAGGCCGACCAGGTCGCGTACTGGAAGACCCAGGGCTGAGCCGGTGGCGACCACGATCCAGCACCGGCCCCGGACCCCCGGCGTGCGGGCCGCCCGCACCGCCCGCCGCCCACCCGGCGCGGGCCCCCACGAACGCCAACAGCGCCGGATGTTCTGGCCGTTCACCGCCCCCGCGCTGCTCGCCTACGCGGTGCTGTTCCTCGCCCCGGTCGGCTACGCCGTGTGGACCAGCCTGTACAAGTGGGACGGCATGGGCGCGATGCAGTGGCGCGGCCTGAAGAACTACCAACAGCTCTTCGACGACCCGGTGTTCCGCACCTCACTGGTCAACACCCTGGAGCTGATGGCGGTCGGTGGCACGATCACCTTCCTGATCAGCTTCCTGCTGACCCTGGTGCTGCGCGAGATGAAGGGCCGGCTGTTCGCCCGGTCCGTGCTCTTCTTCCCCTCCCTCGTCAACGGCATGGTCTTCGGCATCGCGGCCGGCTTCCTGTTCTCCCCCTCCGGCCCGGTCAACCAGGCGCTGGAGTTCCTCGGGGTGACCACCCCGCCGAAGTGGCTGTCCACCACCAACCTGTTCCCGATGGTCCTCGGCACCGTGATCTGGACGGCCACCGGCTACTACACCTCGATCATCATGGCCGCCGTCGACCAGATCCCGCCCCACCTGTACGAGGCCGCCGAACTCGACGGGGCCAACGCCTTCCAGCGCTTCCGCCACGTCACCCTGCCCTGCGCCTGGGACGTCATCTCGGTCTGCGCGGTGCTCTGGACGGTCAGCTCGGTGAAGATCTTCGAGCTCATCCTGCTCTTCGGCGGCAGCAGCAACCGCTTCCCCCCGGTGGACAGTTGGAACACCGCCATGTACGTGTACGCCGAGGCGTTCCCCCGGGCGACCATCCCCCGGCTCGGCGTGGCCACGGCCGCCGCCGTGGTCACCCTGCTGATGGTCACCGTGGTGACCGTCGTGCTGCGCCGGGTGCTGCGCCGCGAACCGATCGAGTACTGAACCACATGCGTACCGCATCAAGCCCCGAGCCGATGAACCCGCTACGAAAGGCCACCACCGTGCCCGGCACCCGCCGATCGGCAGGCCCGGCGGTCCGGATCGGCACGGCGGTCGTCTGGACCGTCGTCGCCGCCAACCTGCTGCTGCTCCTGTGGATCCTGCTCACCTCGCTGCGCGACGGCCCCGACATCCTCAAGCACAACTTCGCCCTCCCCGACGCCCTGCGCTTCGGTAACTACACCACCGCCCTGGACGAGGGCGGCTTCGCCCAGGCCGCGCTGAACAGCGTCGTCGTCGCCGTCTGCTCCTCGCTGCTGGCGATCGCCCTCGCCGCGCCCTGCGCCTACGCGCTGGCCCGGCGCCGCTCCCGTACCTCCTCCGCCGTCTCCCTGCTCTTCGCCCTCGGCCTCGGCGTCCCCGGCCAGGTACTGGTGGTGCCGCTGTTCGTCGGCCTGGCCCAGGTCGACCTCACCGACAGCGACCTCGGACTCGGCCTGGTCTACATCGGCCTGGCCATGCCCTTCACCGTCTTCCTGCTGACCGGCTTCTTCTCCGGCATCCCGCGCTCCCTGGAGGAGGCCGCCGTCCTGGACGGCGCCGGACCGCTGCGCACCTTCCTCCAGGTGGTCCTGCCGGTCGCCCGCGGCGGACTGATCACCGCCTTCCTGCTGCAGTTCATCACCGGCTGGAACGAGACGCTCTTCGCCATCGTGCTGACGAACAGCCAGAGCCACGTCACCCTCCCGGTGGCCCTCTCCTCGTTCGTCGCCTCCCAGCAGTTCAACGGCCTGGACTACGGCACCACCTTCGCCGGAGTCTGCATCATCCTCGCCCCGATGATCGCGCTGTTCTCCTGGATGGGGACCCGGATCATCCAGGGCATGACCGTAGGGATCGGGAAATGACCTCCAGGACCTCCACGACCTCGACGCTGCGCACCGACCTGCTGCGGATCGACGGGACGGCCGACCCGGCCGCCGGGGTGCTGCCGATCCTGCACGGCCTCTCCCCCTCCACCGCCGACGGCGCCGGGGTGGACGAGGAGATGCGCCGCAACCTCGCCTACGGCGCCCCGCCCTCGCTGCTGCCGTACACCCGGCAGGGCGACTACGACCGCAACCGCACCGAACGCGAACTGCCGTCCGTGGTCCTGGAGAACGAGCAGCTGACCGCGACCTTCCTGCCCTCGCTCGGCGGCCGGCTCTGGTCACTCGTCCACCGGCCGAGCGGCCGCGAGCTGCTGCACCGCAACCCGGTCCTCCAGCCCGCCAACCTCGCACTGCGCGACGCCTGGCTGGCCGGCGGGGTGGAGTGGAACCTCGGCATGACCGGCCACTGGCCGCTCACCTGCGAGCCGCTGCACGCCGTCCGCCTCACCGCGCCGGACGGCACCCCGGTGCTGCGGATGTACGCCTTCGAGCGGCTGCGCCGGGTGGTGCTGCGACTGGACGCCTGGCTGCCCGCCGGATCGCCCGTCCTCCTCGTCCACGTCGAACTCCACAACCCCGCCCCGCACACCACCCCGGTCTACTGGTGGTCCAACATCGCCGTCCCCCAGGACGCCGGCACCCGGGTGATCGGCCCGGCCGACCACGCCTTCCACTGCGACTACGTCAACGACCTCACCCGGGTCGGCTTCCCCCACCTGGACGGCGGCGACCGCAGCTACCCCGGCCGGGTCGCCCGCGCCGCCGACTACTTCCTCGACCTGCCGGACGGCGAACGCCGGTGGATCGCCGCACTGGACGCCGACGGCACCGGCCTGGTCCAGGCCTCCACCGACCGGCTGCGCGGCCGCAAACTGTTCTGCTGGGGCACCTCCACCGGCGGCCGGCACTGGCAGGAGTGGCTCTCCGGCCCGGACGCCGCCTACCTGGAGATCCAGGCCGGCCTGGCCCGCACCCAGCTGGAACACCTGCCGATGCCCGGCGGCGCGACCTGGTCCTGGACCGAGGCGTACGGGCTGCTCGGCGTCGACCCGCTTGCGGTGCACGGCAGTTGGGACCAGGCCAGAGAAGCGGCCGGCGCGGCTCTCGCCCGACTCCTGCCGCCCGCCGCCCTGGACGCGGCCCACCGACAGGCCGCAGCTTTCGGGGAACCCGTGGAGCAGCTCGCCGAGGGCTCCGGCTGGGCCGCCCTGGAGATCGAGGCCGGGGACCTCCCGTCCTCCCCCCTGCTGCCGTTCGGCACCCCGGGCCCCGAACAGGAGCCCTGGCGGCGGCTGCTGACCACCGGCACCCTCCCGGTCAGCGACCCGCCCGCCGCCCCGGTCACCGGCGCCCACTGGCGCACCCGGCTGGAGCAGGGCGCCGAGGACTGGCACGCCCTGTACCACCTCGGCCTGCTGCGCCTCGCGGACGGCGAAACCGACCCGGCGCGCGAGGCGTTCAAGCGCTCCCTCGGCGAGCAGCGCACCCCCTGGGCCCTGCGTGCGCTGGCCTTCCTCACCGCCGACCGGCGGGAAGCCGCCGACCTGATGTCCGAGGCCCATCATCTCCGCACGGATCTAAGGGAGTTGACCATCGAGACGCTGGACGCCCTGCTGGCCGCCGACCGCGCCCGGCAGGCCCTGGCCGTCATCGAGTCCCTCCTCGGGGCGACCCGCGCCCACGGCCGGATCCGGCTCGCCGAGGCCACCGCCGCCCACGCCCTCGGCGACGACGACCGGGTGCGCCGACTGCTGGCCGAGGGCATCCGGGTGGACAACATGCGCGAGGGCGAGGTCTCCCTGGACACCCTCTGGCTCGCCGTCCACCCCGACCTGCCGGTCCCGGCGCACTACGACTTCCGGATGTCCGACAGCTGACCTCCCCCGCCGCACCACCCCACGAGCCGGTCGGGACCCCCACCCCGACCCGCCGACGCCGACCCCCGGCGCCGGTACACCCGGGGCCCACCCCCACCCCAGGGCCCCGAGAGCAGAAGGAGTCCCTGTGTCAGCTCCTCGACGAAAAGTGCTCGGCGCGGTGACCGCCCTGACCCTGGCCCTGGTCGGCGGCACCACCCTCTCCACCCCGACGGCCTCGGCGAAGCCGTCCGCCCCCTCCTCGGCCGGGTACACCGTCACCATCGGCTCCACCGGCCCGTACAACTACGCCGACGACACACCCGCCGCCCCGTTCCTCGACAAGGACGGCACCTTCCACTTCCAGGAGTCCCACTCGCTCTACGGCGCCACCGACTCCCGCCAGTGGAACTTCTACACTGGGAGCAACTTCGAGACCGCCACCCCGGATTCGGGCCTCGACAACGCCGTGAACCCGGCCAACCCGAACGACCGGAACAACGACACCACCTGGCGCTGCAACCACAGCCCCACCGGGGTCAACTCCACCTCCGCGCCCGCCGGTTCGGGCTACTCCCAGCCGAACTACTGCGACCTGGTCGGCGTCTGGGTCGACCCGGACACCGGTGACTGGCACGGCCTGGTCCACAACGAGTTCACCCCGCAGCCCTTCGGCGACGGCCTGCACTACGACGCGATCGACACCGCCGTCTCCCACGACCAGGGCCACACCTGGACCATCTCCGGCCACGCCATCACCTCCCCGTACAGCACCACCCGGGGCGACAACTCGGCGTTCCCCAACCAGACGTACAACTACGGCGACGGCGACCAGCGGCTGTTCGTCGACACCGCCTCCGGCTACTTCTACGTCTTCTACGGCTCCCGGATCGTCCCCAAGGCGGGCGTCGGCGGCAGCAACGGCGGACTCGCGCACGTCGCCCGCGCCCCGATCTCCGGCAAAATGGCGCCCGGCAGCTGGCAGAAGTGGTACGACGGCAGCTGGACCCAGCCCGGCACCGGCGGCCTGGAGAGCAACATGGTCCCGGCCACCACCGCCGCCCCCAGCGGCTACACCCCCGTCGCCCAGGACTACGACCCCGCCAACACCGGCAGCGTCGACCAGCAGGTCGCGGCCGGGGTACTGCCCGCCAAGTCGCAGCTGTTCATCATGAACGTCTCCTACGACGCCTACCTCGGCCTGTACATCGGCGAGCCCGAGGTGGTCTCCGGCACGGCGCCCCAGCAGTTCTACGTCACCGACAACCTCGCCACCCAGCAGTGGCACCTGGCCGGCGACTCCGGCAGCTACACCTCCGGCTCCTGGTACCGCTGGATGCTGGACAGCGCCAACCTCACCAGCACCACCGTCATCGGCAAGACCTTCCGTTCCTACTGCTCGATCGCCTGCGCCAAGTCGGACGGCGAGTACGCCGACGTCACCGTCGACTCCACCTCCCCCGCCGCCGCGCCCTTCGACCCGGCCAGGACCTACCGGATCGCCAGCGGCGACGGCCGGATCCTGACCCAGGCCGCGAGCGGCTCCGCCACCGCCTCCACCGCCACCCCGACCGGCTCCGCCCTGGAGACCTGGACCTTCACCGGCAACGGCGACGGCTCCTACCGGATCACCAACGCCGGCAGCGGCCGGCTGCTCGGCGTCGACGCCACCGGGACGGCGGGCCGTGCCTGGGGCGCCAAGCCCACCGTCACCGCCCCCGCCACCGGCACGGCCGCCGTCGGCCAGCAGTGGTTCGTCCTGCCCGACACCACCGGGAGCGGCGGCTACCGCCTGGTCAACCGCTACAGCGGCCTGGTCATCGGCCTGACCGCCGGCAACGGCGGCACCGCCGAGACCGCCGCACCCCGCACCTGGACCGACACCAGCGGCAGCAGTGTGGGCGGCGGCCGCACCGCCGCCCAGCAGACCCTCACCATGACCGCCGTCGGCACCGCCGGCGGCAACCTCGACGGCACCCACACCCTCACCGCGAGCGGCAAGGCCCTCGACGACCCCGGCCACAGCACCACCGCGGGCACCCAGCTGATCACCTGGACCCGCAACGGCGGCGCCAACCAGAACTGGCAGTTCACCCGGCAGCCCGACGGCTCCTACCAGCTCGTCAACGCCGAGTCCCGGCTCTGCGCGGACGACGACGGCGGCTCCACCGCCACCGGCACCGCCGTCATCCAGTGGACCTGCACCGGCAACGACAACCAGCACTGGACCGCCACCCGACTCCCGGACGGCACCTACACCCTGACCAACGTCCACACCGGCCTGCTCCTCACCACCGCCTCCACCACCGACGGCGCGCTGGTCACCCAGCGGCCGAACACCGGCTCGGCGCTCCAGCGGTGGACCCTCGGCTGACACCGCACCGGCCGCCGCCCGTCCCGCGGGCGGCGGCCCTTGCCGTCCCACCGGGTAAACAGTCACCCAAGACCTGGCCGACACCGCCCTGACCTCGCCTGATACCGTGCCATCGCCGTGGTGTACGGGAAACCGGTCTGAGTCCGGTGCGGCCCTCGCCACTGTTGCCGCGGAGTTCCGCGGCCCTCGCTGACCGGCTCGCCCAGCGGTCAGGGCCACTGCGCTGCTCGGAAGAGCCGCTCGGGAAGGTCGGCCGCGGCACGTCGATGCGGAAGCCAGGAGACCGGCCACGGCGCGACATGTTCCACGAGGGTTTTGGAGAACACGTGCCCAGCGGTCTGCCGCGTCCGGTCCGAGCCATACGTTCCGTACGTCCCATGAGTCCGATACGTCCCACCGGTCCGATCCGCGTCGGCCGGGCGGCCGCCACGGCCTTCCTGCTCACCGGCGTACTCGGCGCCTGCACCGGCGCCCCCGCGCCCAGCACCTCCGCCGGGGCGACCGGCAGCGCCGCGCCGGTCAGCGTGGACAACTGCGGGACCACCGTGACGGTCGGCGCGCCGCCCGCCCGCCTGGTGACGCTCAACGAGGGTGCCACCGAGGTGGCCCTGGCCCTCGGTCTGCAGTCCCGGATGGCCGGTACCGCCTACCTCGACGACTCCATTCCGGAGAAGTGGAAGGCCGCCTACGACTCCGTCCCGGTGCTCTCCGAGAAGTACCCGACGAAGGAGAAGCTCCTCGCGGCCCGTCCGGACTTCCTGTACTCCTCCTACGCCAGCGCGTTCACCGACAAGGTCGCGGGCACCCGCGGGGAACTCCAGGGCCAGGGCATCCCGTCGTACGTGTCCCCGTTCGGCTGCTCGGACAAGAGCAAGGTGGCGCCGACCACCTGGCAGTCGGTGTGGGGCGAACTGACCGACGTCGCCAAGGTCTTCGGCGTCCCGGAGCGGGCCGCCGCGATCCAGCAGCAACAGGAGCAGCAGCTGGCCCGGTTCAAGGCGACGGCCGCGGGCAAGGACCTGAAGGTCCTGTGGTTCGACTCGGACACCAAGGCGCCGTTCGTCGGCGCCGGCCACGGCGGGCCGCAGCTCGTGCTGGACGCCGTGGGCGCCCGCAACGTCTTCGCGGACCTGCCCGGCGGCTGGCAGAACGTGAGTTGGGAGAAGGTCGTCGCGGCGGACCCGGACGCCATCGTCCTCGCGGACGCGAGCTGGGACACGGCCCAGTCCAAGATCGACTACTTGGAGCAGGACCCGGTGCTGAGCAAGCTCGGCGCCGTGCAGCGCAAGGCCTTCGTGGTGGTCCCGTTCTCGGAGTCGACTCCCGGCGTGCTGCTCGCCGACGGTGCCGCCAAGGTGTCCGCGGGACTGGGTCAACTGCACCCGGCTTCATGACCACCGCACCCCACGCCGTCGTGCGGCCCGCCGGTCGGGGCCGCGCGACGGCGGCCCTGGCCGTCGGTGCGGCCCTGCTCCTGGCCACCGTGCTCCTCGGCCTCGCCGTGGGCTCGCAGCCCGAGCCGGTCCGGACGGTGATCGACGTCGTGGTGCGCCGACTCGGGCTGGCCGACCCGCACGTGACCCTGCTGGACGACCAGATCGTCTGGCAGTTGCGGCTGCCCCGGGTGCTGGGAGCCGCCGCCACCGGCGCCGGCCTCGCGGTCTGCGGTGCGGTGTTGCAGACGCTGACCGGGAACGACCTGGCCGATCCCTTCCTGCTCGGGATCTCGGAGGGAGCCGCCGTCGGCGCGGTCACCGTGATCGTCCTCGGCGTCGGCGTGTCCGGCGCCGTGGGCACCGGCGCGGTGGCGCTGGCGGCCTTCGCCGGCGCCCTGCTCACCACCGTCGTCGTCCTGGCCCTGGCCGGCGCGCGCACCCGCTCGCTGCCGAGCTCCCGTACGGTGCTCGCCGGCGTCGCGGTGGGACAGCTGTGCGGGGCCTACACCACGTTCGTCGTGATGGTCCTCGGGGACCGCAACGCGGGGCGCAGTGTCATGGAGTGGACGCTGGGCTCGGTCGCCGGCGTGCGGTGGCCCACCGCCGTCTTCCTGGTGGCGGTCGCGCTGGTCGGTGTCACGGTCCTGTCCTCCTCGGCCCGCGACCTGGACGCCTTCGCCTTCGGCGAGACCGCCGCCCGCTCCCTGGGCGTCCACGTCGACCGCACCCGCTGGGCCCTGATCGCCACCACCGCACTGGTGACCGCGTGCCTGGTCGCCAACACCGGCGTGATCGGGTTCCTCGGCCTGGTCGTCCCGCATCTGGTCCGGCTCGTCTGCGGCCCGCGCCACGCCCTGCTGCTGCCCGTGTCGGCCCTGGTGGGCGCGTCCCTCCTGGTGGGCAGCGACATCCTGGCGCGCTCGGTCCTCCCCGACCGGGAGATCCCCGTCGGCGTCATCACGGCCGGGCTCGGAGCACCCTTCTTCGCCTGGCTGCTGTGGCGCCAGGGGCGGGCCGACGGGAGGGCGCTTTGACCGTGTCCTCCCCCGTCGACCTGCGCGCGGAGGACCTCGGCGTGCGGATCGGCGGAGCCACCCTCCTCGACGCGGTCTCGGTCGCGTTCAGCCCCGGCCGGGTCACCGGCCTGCTCGGGCCCAACGGCGCCGGGAAGACCACCCTGCTGCGCGCGGTCGCCGGACTGACCCGGCCGAGCACGGGACGGGTCCTCCTGGACGGCGCGGACCTCCACGCGCTCACCGCCCGCCGACGCGCACGCCAGGTGGCCTTCATGGAGCAGCAGGCGGACACCCGGCTGTCGCTGCCGGTCCGTCAGGTCATCGAGCTCGGCCGCACGCCGCACCGGGGCCGCTGGCCCGTGCCGCCGAACTCCGCCGCCGACGCCCACGAGCGGTCCGTGCTCGCCGAGGCCGTCGCCGCGGCCGACGTCGGCCACCTGCTCGACCGGTCCTGGCCGACGCTGTCGGGCGGCGAGCGGCAGCGCGTCCAGCTCGCGCGGGCGCTGGTGCAGGAGCCCGGCGTGCTCCTGCTCGACGAGCCCACCAACCACCTCGACCTGCGCCACCAGCTCGGCTTCCTCGAAACCGTCCGCGGGCTGGGCATCACCACGGTGGCCGCGCTGCACGACCTCGAACTCGCCGCCGCCTACTGCGACGAGGTCGCCGTCCTGCGCGACGGCCGGCTGGTCGCCCACGGGCCCGGCTCCGAGGTGCTCACCTCCGCCATGATCGCCCAGGTCTACGGCGTCGACGCCACCGTGGAACGCCACCCCCGGCACGACCGGCCGCACATCCGGTGGAACGGACTGCTCCCCGAAGGGACTTCGCCATGACCCCCCTCTCCCCTCGCGCCGCCGTGGTCCTGGTCGGCATGTCGATCGGGGAGGCCGTCCGCCGTGACGAGCTGCTCCGGACGGCGGCGGCGCACCGGGCCTCGATCGCCTTCCTGCAGCAGGCGGACCCCTCCCTGTCCGCCGAGCTGACCAGGCTGGCCGATGCCGGCACCGAGACCGTGGTCCTGGTCGGCGTCCGCCTCGCGGGCTCCGGCCCGGCCCAGTCCTGGCTGCGGCGGATCGCCGCACACTGGTGGCGCGAACGCGCGGGCCACCGCCCCGAACTCCTCGTCGCGACCCGCCTCGCCGACTCACCGGACGCGGTCGCCACCGTGGCCGCGGCGACCAAGGCCGTCACCGGCTCGGAGCCCGGCCTCACCTCCGCGGCCTGGGAGGACGTCACCGGCCACCGCCACCAGGTCCTGGTCTGCCGGGGCCCGCGCTGCACGGCCCTGGGCGCGGAGGAGGGCGCACGCGCCCTGGTACGGGAACTGGCCGCGCAGGGCCTCGGCGACGACGACGTACTGGTCACCCAGACCGGGTGCCAGTTCCCCTGCAACCAGGCCCCGGTCGTCACCGTCCAGCCGGACGACGTCTGGTACGGGAGCGTCGACCCGGCCGCCGCCGGCCGCATCGTCACCGAACACCTCGTCGACGGACGCCCGGTCGAGTCCCACCGCCTCCCCCGCCACCGGAAGGAGCAGGCAGGCCACCACGACACCTCGCCCTGAGCGCCTGATGCTCCGGACGGGGGAACGGGGGCCGCCGCGCAGCGGTTCGGGGGCAGTCGTGGAGAGGGCGTCCGTACTGTGCTGCGGCAGGTTCCCGGTCGGTCCGAACGTGAGGACATCGATGCGCCGCACCTCCCAACTGGCCTCGGGCCTGGTTCCGTTGCTGCTCGCCGCCGCCACCGTGCTGGCCGTCCCCTCCTCCGGGCGCGCCGACACCCTGCCGGGCCCGGGCTTCCCGCCCCGCTACACCGCCCCGTTCCTCGGGACCTGGGATTCGGGGGACCTCCTGACCGAGGCCCACCGGGCCACGGGGCTCGACTACTTCACGCTCGGCTTCGTCCTCAGCGACGGCGGCTGCAACGGCGCGTTCGACGGCACCATCCCGGTGACGGAGGAGGGATGGCCGAGCGCCGTGAGCCGGCTGCGGGCCGACGGCGGCGATGTCATCGCCTCGTTCGGCGGTGGCTTCGGCACCGAACTCGCGCGGGCCTGCGACTCGGTGGACGCGCTGAAATCCGCCTACCGGCGGGTAGTCGACGCACTCGACCTGACCAGGATCGACTTCGACGTCGAGGGCGCCGCGGTGGACGACACCGTCTCGGTCGATCGCCGGGACCAGGCCGTGGCCGCGCTGCAGCGCGAGTACGCCGCCACCGGCCGCACCCTGCACGTGCACTACACGCTTCCCGTCAACCCCGACGGCCTGTCACCCGACGCCGTCCGGCTGCTGCGGAACGCCAAGGACCGGGGTGTCACCGTCTCCGTGGTCAACATCATGACCATGGACTACGGCCCCGACCTGGACATGGGCGGTGCGGCCGTCGAGGCTGCCGAGGGACTCCTCGAACAGATGGCGCAGATCTGGCCCGAGAAGACGACCGCCGAGCTGTGGAGGATGCAGGGCAACACCCCGAGGATCGGGGTGAACGACTTCACCAACGAGGTCTTCTCCGCCGAGGACGCCAGGACCCTGGCCGCCTTCGCCGACGACAAGGGAATCCAGTTGCTCGCCTTCTGGTCGGTCGGCCGCGACCGGGCCTGCCCGACGACCGGCGAACTCAGCGAGAGCTGCAGCGGCGTACCCCAGCAACCGGCCGACTTCTCGCACCTGCTCAGCCGCTCACGGCCTCGGCCCGCTCCCGACCGGTGGCCGACGGGCTGCCTCGGCGTCGACCCTCCGTACGCGGCCTGCGCCGGCACGCTCACCCCGTCCCCGGGGGTGCCGCTGTTCGCGACGCCGGGCCCGGACCCCGGCACCCCGGCAGGCGCCTGGTGCCACGACGGACGGAGTCGGAGCGTCTGGTCCCGGCCGGCGGCCTCGTGTCCGTGGCCGGTCGGGCCCTGAGCGCCGGGGCGGGCGTTTCATGCCGGTTCCTGTTCCACGAGGGAACGGAAGCCGCGCGGCGGGCGGTCGGTGAGGCGCTGGACGGTGTCGGTGACGCGGTCCTCGGCGCCCTCGGCGATGGCCCGGTCCATCGCGGCGAGCATGGTGGCGAACTCGGCGGGGATGCCGGTGCCGGTCAGGTGCTCGCGCATCTGCTCGTCGGTCAGCCGCCGGTGGACGACCGGCCGGCCGGTGACGCCGGCGAGGATCACGGCCACGTCGGCGTAGCTCAGGGCCTGCGGCCCGGTGATGACGAGGTCGGTGTCGGGGGCCTGCGGGTCGGTCAGGGCGTGTACGGCGACGGCGGCGATGTCGTCGGCGTCGACGAAGCCGACCCGTCCCTCGCCGGTCGCCGTGAGCAGGACACCGTCGGTCCGCACGCTGTGGGCGTGCGGGTGGTCGCCGGTGAAGTTCTGCATGAACCAGGAGGGCCGCAGCACCGCCCACTCCTCGAAGAGCTCGGGCAGGGCCCGGTGGACCGGTCCCGTGGCCGGGCCCCCGGCGGGGATCGCCGAGGAGCTGAGCAGCACCGCACGGCGCACCCCGGCGGCGCGGGCCTGTTCGAGGAAGGGCAGCATGACGGCGGCCGGTTCCATCGCGCCGATCGGCGGGACGAGGTAGACCCGGTCGGTGCCGCTCAGGGCGGCGGCGAAGGTCGCGGGATCGTGCCAGTCGAAGCGGACCGCCTCGGCGCCGGCCACCGGGGTGGCGCGGCGACTCGCGGCCTTGACCCGGTGCCCGCGGGCGACCAGACGGGCGGTGACGCGGCTGCCGGTGGTGCCGGTGGCGCCGATGACCAGGGTGGCGCGGGCCGTGCTCATCGGGCGCTCCTCGTGAAGTCGGCCGCGGGGTCCGGCGCGAAGGGGGACTCCGGCACTCCGTCCTCGTGCCAGAGACCGGTCCAGCCGGCGTTGTCCTTGTCGAGCAGTAGTCGCAGGCCGTGACGGAAGACGTCCGTCGCCGATGGGTCGATGGTCATGGGTGCTCCATCCCGTACGATACGGACCGCGGGTCCGCTTACGGGCTCGACACTACGGACCGGCGGTCCGCTTCACAACCGGAGGATCCGTGGAACCCGTCGCCGAGCGCCGGCCGCGCAAGGACGCGGCCCGCAACCGGGAGGCCGTCCTGGCAGCCGCCGACGACCTCTTCGCGCACTGCGAGAGCCCCGAGGCCGTCACCATGGCCGACATCGCCGCCGCGGCCGGCGTCGGCAAGGCCACGCTCTTCCGCGGCTTCGGCGACCGCACCGGCCTGATCCACGCCCTCTACGAAGCGCGGCTGGAACCGGTCAGGATCGCGATCGAGGCAGGCCCGCCACCCCTCGGGCCCGGCACCCCACCCCTGCAACGGGTACCCGCGCTCCTCGACGCCGTGCTGTGCTTCAAGCTCGACAACCGCCACCTCGCCCTGGCCCTGGAGTCGGCCGGCAGCAGCGACAGCCCTTACCGGGCAGCGCACTACGACCGCTGGCACCGCACGCTGCAAGCCGTGCTGGAACAGATCCCCGGGCTCACCGACAACGCCTTCACCGCGCACGCCCTGCTCGCCGCCACCCGCGCCGACCTCGTCGAGTACCTGGCCGGCCACGAGCAGGTGCCCCGCGAGCGGCTGCGGGCCCAACTCGCCGCCTACACCGCCAGACTCCTGGGCCGTTCCGCAGCTCGGCGATGCTGACATTGCGGTAGAGGCGGCCCGCCGGCCTGGCCCGGCGTCTGAACACCGAGGCCGCAGCCGACGGGCTGCGGCCCCGCCACGGTGAACGCCGTCCGCCGTACCGGCTGTGGTTCCCGGCGGCTCACGTGCCCCGGTGGATGAGCTTCTGGACGGAGGCGGGCGGGTCGGCACCCAGGTCCTTGACGTGCGAGTCGGGAACGGCCGGCCCGTAGACCTGACGGATCGGGAGCAGGCCGCCCCAGGCCCTGCCACCGTCCCAGTCCCGGTCGTCCTGGTGTTCGTGTTCCGGCTCGGGGGCGTGGTGCCGCTTGACCCGCACCGTCGCCTTCTCCGTGAGGCTGATGGAGAGGACCCCGACGGTGGGGGTCTGCTTCCCGTCCGAGTCCAACTCGCTGGCCTTGCCGTCGCTGCCGTCCTTGATCGGGCGCAGCTCCGCCCACCGGCCCGGGATGACCTGGTCGGTGAGCGCCTCGAACGCCTTCGTCCGGTCCTTCCGGTCGACCTTCCTCGCCGTGCCGTCCACCACCACGGAGCGGTAGTTGAGGGAGGTGCTGATCGCCGCGCGCCCGACCAGCAGGCTGTCGAGGACGGTGACGGTCAGGCAGACCGCGACCCCGTCGGCCTTCCACAGCTGCCGCAGCGAGGGATTCAGCTTCGACTCCGGCGGCCAGTCGACGGAGCCGTGCAGGTAGAGCAGCTTCTCGTTCCCCTGCTCGTGGTACGCGTAGACCATGGGCACGCACCTCGGCCGGCCCGTCTCGGGGTCGACGTGGGCGAGGGTGCACACGTATCCCTGTTTGAGGACGGCGATGGCCGCCGACAGGTCGTCCGTCTCCTTCGTCCTCTTGACGTGACCGCTCACTCGGTCTCCTTGTCGGCGTCCGCCTGGGCCTTGGCCAGGACGGCCCGGGCCGCGCTCTCGGGGTCCTGGCCGTGGAAGGGGCGGTCGAACAGCCAGTTGTAGAGCATCTCCCGGCAGATCCGCGGCTGGTAGGCCGGTACCTCGTGCCCGGAGTCGGGCACCGCGACCTGGGTGACGTTGTTCAGGGTGCGGACGAAGCCCTTCGGGTGGCCCTGCGCCTGCTTCCAGATCAACCGCGGGGCGCTGCGCCAGCCGTTCTTCATGATCTCGTCGAGGATCTCCTCGGTGCTCTGGTACCCGCAGGCGGTGTCGAAGTCCCCGGTGTAGAGCAGGACTTTGTAGTTCTCCTCCGCGTGGATGAGCTCGGCGTACAGCGGCGAGGCGTCCGCCATGTTGTCGGCCTTCAGCGCGGTGGCCACCGGGCCGGAGTTGTCCGCGGACGCCCACGCGTGGTCGACGTGCAGGGCCTCCTTGACGGCGGGGGTGTTGAGGTAGACGGGCAACGCGCCGGCGGACAGGTCCTCCCAGCGCCGTACGTCGTAGACGTCGAAGTCGCCTCCGTAGGCCAGGATCGCGTTGACCAGGCCGTTGCCGAGATCGGTGGCCTTCTTCATCTCGCCGGCCTTGAGCACGTCCTGGAAGTGCTTGTACGAGGAATCCAGGACGTCCTTCTGGCCCTTGCCGACGAACCCGGACGCGTAGGCGTAGTCGATCATGACGCGGATCGAGAGTTCCGGTCTGATCCAGCCGTTGCCCACCGCGATCCCCTTCAGATCGAGGTGCGTTCTGGGCTTCTTGAGGTTCTCCCGGTGGATCTTCCGGGCGATGTACGGCACGTACTTGCCCGCGTAGCTCTCACCGCAGACGTAGAGGGGGCAGTTCTGGTACTCCGGGTACGTTTCGAGGAACTGGACCAGCGCCCGGTGGAACATCTCGCTGAGTTCGTCCTCGTCCTGGACGTACGTCTTCGACGTCTTGCAGTAGCTGTACCCCGCGCCGACCGGCTGGTCCCAGTAGAGGACGTGGGCTTCCTGGTTCCAGGTGTCGGGGCTGACCGAGACGGTCCCGGCCGCGTCGTCACCGACGCGCAGCGGTCCGTTCTCCAGGAACAGGCCCAGGAGCGACGAAGCGCCGGGACCGCCGTTGAGCCAGATCAACAGGGGCGCCTCCTCGATCACGTCCTTCTGCTGATCGGCGTCCAGGTGGGGGTCGCAGGTCTGGCTCTCGAAGAACCAGTAGAACAAGCGGCTCGTTTCGGTGCCGGGGCCGTCGACGTCCGCGTACCCGGCGTAGGACCGGACCGTCTTCGGGCTTCCTTCCTCCTCCTTCTTCCCGGGGTCGGGAAAGAAGTGGATCGTCCCGGTGTTGAGCGCGTTCGCCGGGATCGCGTAGACGGGCTGACGGAGCATGGTTCACCTTCCGTTCCGGGAGGGAGGTCAGGACGTCGGCGCGACGCCGCCGGGCAGCGGGCGGACGTAGCGCTCGAAGTGGCGTTCGGTGTGCGCGACCTCCTGGAGGACGCCGATGCGCTGGCCCAGGAGCAGCTGGAGCGCGGGGAACCGCTTCTCCTCGAACAGCAGGATGTTCAGTGAACCGCCGTACTGGAAGTAGCCGATCTCGTCGCCCTTCTTCACCGCGACCGGGGCCGAATCCGCCGTGATCTTCCGGAACGGATCGCGGAACCGCACGGAGCCGATCGAGTTGAGGCCGACGGGCACCAGGGCCACGTAGCCCTCGCCGTCCGGATCCCCGTTGTGGTCCACGTACGGGGTCTTGATGATGGCGTATCCGCGCCGGAAGTCCTCGAACAGGCTGTAGTCGTAGCCGTAGCCGACGTTCCCCTTGTTGAGCAGGTCGGGGAAGTCCCGGATCCCGTAGTAGACGCCGCCGATGTCGTCGCGGGACTCGACCACCTCGCCGCCGACCGGGGCGTGGTAGCGGTGGTAGGTGTCGGGCATCAGGATGCACGACACGGCCGTGCCGCCGATGAACTTCTCGGCGTACTCGGAGCCGTCGAGCAGCCTGCTGACGCTCATGGTCACGGCCGCCTTGATCGGGAGCGGCGTGTCGGGTGCCAGATTGTCGACGATCATGTTGACGATGCAGTCGGTCGGGGCGGTCACGACGCTGGGGTCTTCGGGGTGGTCGATCGGCCGCTTACCGGGTTTCAGTTCCCTGATGAAGAACTTGTTGAGGGTCGACCAGTCCCCCTTCTTGAAGTCGGCCATCCGCTTCGGGCCGAGTTCGTCGATCCACTGCAGGACCAGCTTCTCGGAATCCGGGGAGTCCATCTGACGGCCCTGCAGCTGCGTGAAGTCGGCCAGCACGTCACGCCCTGACGCGCTGGTCACGAACGCGAGCCCGGCAGCGTTCTCGTAACTGATCCAGCTGAATTTCCGGATGTACTTCAGCCCGTCGGAAATGGGCTGCTTCCAGCCCCAGTCGTACCATTCGACGAAGAATTCGGCCAGGGTCTTTCCGGTCGCTCCCCGCCAGTCCTTGTAGACGTCCGAGTCCGGGTACACCGTGGGCGGTGTCAACCCCCTGATCGCCGCGTCGAATTTCTTTCTGAAATCGCTTTCTTCGTCATCGTAGAGCTTCTCGACCTTTTCCTTGAACTCTTTGATGTTCTGCGAGGCCACGTCGGGCTTCCTTCCGTGCGGTGGGATCCCCCGGGTGCTGTCGCACCCTCCCGACCAGTACGTCCCGACCCGTGGAGAACCGCGCCCGCAGCTACGCCGTTCGTCTGGAAACCACCTCCGCGTGGCGGCACGGCTACGGCAGGAACGCGCCGAGGTCGACCGTGTCGGCCATCGCCTGGTAGCCGGCGTCGTTCGGGTGGAGGTGGTCGCCGGAGTCGTAGGCGGGGTCGAGCGCGAGCGTGTTGTCGGAGCTGCGCATCGCCTGGTCGAAGTCGATGACGCCGTCGAACGCTCCGCTGGTCAGGATCCACCGGTTCACGGCCTCGCGGATCTGCTCGCCGTAGGTCGTGTAGTACTTGGCGCCCTGGAACGGCAGGATCGTTCCGCCGGTGATCCGCACTCCGGCCGCGTGCGCCTGGCAGATGACGTCCAGCAGGCCGTTCTCCAGGTCGGTCGCCGTCAGCGGGCCGGTGCCGTCGGGGCCGATGTTGTCGCCGATGTCGTTGATGCCTTCGAGCAGGATGACGTCCTTGACGTGCGGCCGGCTGAGCACGTCGTGCCGGAAACGGCTGATCAGGGACTTGTTGAAGCCGTCGGTGCCGGCGTCCGTGAGGATCCGGTTGGAGCCGATCCCGGCGTCCACCAGGCCGCGGGTGGCCCCGCCGTCGCTCGCGCCCAGGCGGCGCGCGAGGTCGTCGGGCCAGCGGCGGTTGGCGCCCGGGGTGGAGCCGACCCCGTCGGTGATGGAGTCGCCGACGGCGACCAGGGTGCCGGTGGCCGTCGGCGAGGCCACGTCGAGACCGGCCAGGACGAACCACTGCCGGCTGGTGGCGGGGTAGTTGCCGGTGCCGTCGTCGGTGACGTGGTTGCCGGTCGTGGAGATCCACGTGGTGTCGAGGGCCCGTTGGTGCCAGGTGTCGGCGCCGGCGGGGCTCTCGGGCAGGTAGACGCTGACCAGCAGGTCCTGGTCGGCGTCCACGTCCATCGGCACCGGGTCGCTGAGGACGTCCTGTCCGGCGGGGATGGTGACGGTGCTGGAGCCGTCGAACGTCACCGTGCGGTGGGTGCCGTCCACGGCCGTGCCGGCGGTGGCGCTCTGCCGGGCGAGGTCGACGGCTCCGACGGTCAGTGGCGAGCCGCCGTAGAGGTTGCTCAGCCGCACCCGCGGCAGGGCGCCGGACACCGAGGTGTGGGCGACCATGCGGATGGTCCGGTCGTGGAAGGTCGCCCCTTCGGTCCGGCCGCGGGCCATCAGGCCGTTGCCGAAGGTGGCGACCCGGGTCGGCCGGGTGGGCTTCCGGTGCGGGTGCGCGGCGTGGTGGGCGCGCCGCCGGAAGTCGGCGGGCCCGGCGGCGTCGGCGGCGTCCTCGGCCGGCGGGCAGGAGCCGTCGACGCGGGCCGGGGAGTTCCACTTCTGCGTCGCGGCGGCGGCCGGCGACCAGGCCGGCGCAGCCGTGGCGAGCACTCCGGCCACGGTCAGGAGGGCGAGCCGTGATCTGACCTGACGTCCCATGGGATTCCTTTGTTCGTAAAGGTGCTTGGTGCCATCCAAGGGCACGACGGCCGGGTGGTCATCGAGGTGGCACGAGTTGCTGCCGCACCCGGCGGAGGCCCGTGCGGAGGCTGTCCACCGGGCTCGGGTAGCGTCAGCGACCGGTGAGGCGGTGGATCAAGGGGGCCCGGTGGACGTGGGACTGCGGCGGCTGTCCGTCCGGATGCGGGCGGCCATCGCCTCGGCGCTGGCCTCGGTCCTGGCGTTCGGACTGGCGACGGTGTGGGTGAGCGACGCGGTGCGCGGGCAGTGGCTGCCGGCGGCCGAGGCCCGCGCCGCGGGCGACACGGCGCTGCTGGACGAGGCGATCACGGCCGGCATGGGCTGGAACGGCCCGCCGCCGCTGCCGGGGTACCAGGACTCCGCGTACGTCGTGCTGTTCCAGGACGGCACGTGGGCCAAGTCCGACCGGTTGACCCGTTCCGAGGTCGTCGACCTGCCGTCCCTGCCGCCCGGCGCCCCGCGGTTCGTCAACCGGCGGGTCGAGCTGCCGGTGCCCGCCTCCGCGCGCGGCGGTGGCCGGCCGGAGCGGACGGCCACCTTCATCTGCCGGACGACCGGGACGGTCCCGTCCGCCGATCTGGCGGCACTGTTCGGTGCGAGCCGACCCCCGCAGCAGCTCACCCTCTACGTCATGGTCGACGACACCATGGCCAACCGTGCCTCGGAGCTGGTCACCCGCATCCTGGGCTGGTACCTGGTGCCCGGCGCCTCGCTGTTCGTCGCCGCCGTCGCCTGGCTGGTCACCGGGCTCGCGCTGCGCCCGGTGGAGGCGATCCGCCGGCGGATGGCGCGGATCGGCGGCGGCGCGTTCCACGAGCGGGTGCCGGTGCCGCCCGGGCGGGACGGCATCGCGCGGCTCGCGGAGACCACCAACGCCACGCTCGGCCGACTGGACCACGCCGTCAGCGAGCAGCGCCGGCTGGTCGCGGACGCCTCGCACGAGCTGCGCACCCCCATCGCCGTGCTGCGCAACTCGCTGGAGGTGGCGCTGGCGCACCCGGAGCAGGCCCGCTGGCCCGAGGTGGCGGCGGACGCGCTCGCGGACACCGAGCGCCTCCAACGCCTCGCCGACGACCTGCTGTTGCTCGCCCGCACCGATGAGCAGCGGGTCGGCGAGGGCGTCGCGGAGTGGATCGACCTGGACGACCTGGTCACCGAGCAGGTGGCCGAGCGCGGCTGCTTCCCCGGCGGGCCGCGGGTGCTCGCCACCGCGCTGGATCCGGTGACCGTCCCCGGCACCGAGCTGCTGCTCGGCCGACTGCTGCGCAACCTGCTGGACAACGCGGTGCGGCACGCCACCGACGAGGTGCTGGTCTCCCTGCGGGCGGTCGACGGTCGGGCGGTGCTCGTCGTCGCCGACGACGGTCCGGGCATCCCGGCCGCGGACCGGGAGCGGGTCTTCGAACGGTTCGTGCGGCTCGACGAGTCCCGGGACCGGGCGGACGGCGGCGCCGGCCTCGGGCTGGCGCTGGTGCGCAGCATCGCGGCCGCGCTCGGCGGGACGGCGCGGGCGGTCGAACCGCGGGCGGGCCGGGGCGCGGAGCTGGTCGTCAGCCTGCCCACCGGTACACCGTGATCCCACCGCCGGAGGCCGCCTCGCGGTACCCGGCGGCCGGGAGTCCCGCGACGGCGTCACGCTCCTCGACCGAGGCCGGTGAGGAGTCGCCGCCGCCCTCGTCGCGGCGGTCCAGCACGGCCACCCACTCGGCGACCGGTCGGGCCCACGGCCCGCTGGTGCCCGGGGGCGTCAGCCGGGGGAAGAGCGAGACCGTGCAGCGACTGGTCAGTTGCGCCGCCAGCTCGTTCGAGGCCGCGACCCGGGCACCGTCCGGGATCACCGCCAGCACCTGCCGCGCCTCGGTGATCCGCAGACCGGCCGGGCCGGGCGGGGGCACCGGCAGGGCGACGGCCGCCACCAGCAGCGCGAGCACCGGGACCGCCAGGCGCAGCCAACCGGCGTACCACCGGCCGATCCGCCGCAGGCCGTCCGCGAAGGCCAGGAAGAGCACCGGCATCAGGACCGCGCTGTAGTGGTACCGGGTGCCCCAGTAGAGCGGGTTGACGGCCCAGAAGCGGGCGGCCAGCGGCGCCACCGCGAGCAGCACCAGCGGGGAGCGCAGCGCCAGGTACCCCGTGGGGGCCAGCAGGGCGAGCACCGTCCACCACTTCGTCCCCGGCAGCAGCAGCCGGGAGAGCGGATCGCCGCCGTCCCACTCCCCCGCGTCGGCATAGGCGTAGCGCCCGTCCGGATGGTGCGCCGGGATCACCAGCAGCACGACCACCGCCGTCACCACGACGGCCGTCACCACCACCGCGGCCCCCAGCCGCCGGTGCCGTCGCGCCATCAGGTACACCCCGACACCGGCCACCAGCAGCCCCTGGTCCTCCTTCACCAGCAGCAGCGGCAGCGCCCAGCAGGCGGCCGCCACCGCCCGGTCCCGGGCGAGCGCCTCGACCGCGAAGGCGGCCAGCGGGACCGCGAAGGCCACCTCGTGGAAGTCGAACTCCAGCGCGGCCCACAGCCCCCAGGACAGCCCGTACGCCGCGCCGAGCAGCGTTCCGCCGACCCGGCCGTACACCTCGATCGCCAGCCTGGTCACCGGCACCACCGAGACGGCGAGCAGCACGGCCTGCGCGACCAGCAGGGTCACCGCGCCGGGGAAGAGCCGGTACACCGGGGCGAGCAGCGCGATCACCGGGCTGAAGTGGTCCCCGAGCAGGTTGAAGCCGGTCCCCTTCAGGGTCGACACCGGCGGCCCCAGAGCGGCGTAGCCGCGCACCCCCTGCTCGAAGATCCCCAGGTCGAACCCGTAGGTCTCGAAGCGGAGTTGGCGCGGCACCGAGACCGCGCAGTACAGCGCGCAGAGCACGGCGGCGAGCAGGTACGGGATCGATCGTCTGGACACGGCCGAGACCGTAGGGAAGCCGCGCTGAAGGCTTCCTGAAGCAAGCTGAAGATCCTTTCAGACTCCGGCCGGTGCGCCGGGGCCTGGACTACGCTGCCCTGGTGAAACTCCTGTTGGTCGAGGACGAGGAACGGCTGGCGCGCTCGCTCAGCCAGGGGCTGCGAGCCGAGGGCTACGCCGTCGACGTGGCGCGGGACGGCGTCAGCGGTCTGGCCCACGCGGCCTCGGGCGGCTACGCGGCCGTGGTGCTGGACCTCATGCTGCCCGGGATGAACGGCTTCCGGGTCTGCGAGGAACTGCGCCGGGCCGAGAACCCGGTGCCGGTGCTGGTGCTGACCGCGAAGAACGGCGAGTACGACGAGGCGGAGGCACTGGACTCCGGCGCCGACGACTTCCTCAGCAAGCCGTTCTCCCACGTGGTGCTGACCGCCCGGCTGCGCGCCCTGCTCCGGCGCGGCGGGGCCGGGCGCCCGGCCGTCCTGGAGGTCGGCGACCTCCGGGTGGACCCGGCCGCCCGGCGCTGCACCGTGGCCGGGGAGCAGGTGCGGCTGACCGCCAAGGAGTTCGGCGTCCTGGAGTGCCTGGCCCGCCGGCCCGACCAGGCGGTCCCGAAGGGGGAGATCCTGGACGCGGTCTGGGACAGCGCGTTCCGGGGCGACCTCAACATCGTCGAGGTGTACGTCTCCGCCCTGCGCCGCAAGCTCGCCCGTGCGGCGGCCCGGTGCGAGATCGAGACGGTCCGCGGCGTCGGCTACCGCCTGGTCCCGCTGCGACGCCCCGGCCGGCTCGCGCACTGAGCCCCCGTGCGCCGTCGGCGCCGCCGGATACCGGCCATCGTGCCCGGTCAGGTCGCCGAAGAGCCACCGCCCTATGGCAGTTGACGCGTCCCCGGCCCTACCATGAAAGCGGTCGGAGGGGGGGGCGATGGCCGGGATCAGGGCTGAGCCGGGACGGCGTCTGGAGCGCGCGCTCGCCTGGGCGATCAGGAACTCGGACGGCGTCGTGGCGTTCACCGGCGCCGTGGTCGTCGGTGTGCTCGACCTGCTCGGCGACGTCGTCCCGGAGCGGGTCGTCTCCGGCGCCACCCTCCTGGTGCTGGCCGCCCTGGTGTACGGGACGCTCGCGGACCGCAGGCGCCGCGCGGCGGACATCCAGGACGCGATGGCCGGGACGAGGCGGGCACTGGAGGACATGACGGCGATCCGCGAACTGGCGGGCTCCGAGGTCGAGCAGGCGCTCGCCCGGGCGCGGCAGAACACCGACCGGTGGGTGTTCAAGGGCGGCACCGGGACGTACCTGCGCGCCGTGACCCTCCCCGAGTGCGTTCGCGAGGCCCAGCACCGGCGCCGCGCCCTCACCGTCAAGATCGACATCGTGCACCCCGCCGACGAGCGGGCCTGCCGGGCCTACGCCCGCTTCCGCCAGAGCTTCGGCCGCCCCTCGGACGGCGAGCCCTGGACCACCGGCCGCACCCGCAAGGAGTCGCTCGCCACCGTGCTCGCCGCCTGCTGGTACCGCCAGCGGCTGGACACCCTGGAGATCGACGTCCACCTCTCCTCGGTGGTGCCGACCCTGCGCTACGACCTCTCGGCCTCCTGCGCGATCGTCACCCAGGACGACCCGAGCCGGGTGAGCCTGTACGTCGAGAAGGGCCGGCCGCTCTACGACTACTACGTCACCGACCTGCACCACTACCGCGAACAGGCCGTCAAGCTCGACCTCCGCGACGCGGAACCGCTCGGCGACGAGCCCACCGTCGAGGAGGTACGGCGGCTGTTCGACCGGCTGGGGCTGCCCCTGCCGACCGACCTGACGGACCGGGACGTCGGCGACGTCGTCGACAAGGCGCTGCGGGCGGAGAACCCGTACCGGAGGTGACACTGATGGACTTCGCCGTGCTGGAACGGCTGGCCGGGCGCACCGCGGCCGCGCCCGCGCTGCCCGGACTGGTGATCCGGGAGCTGGAGGAGATCGCCTCCGGCGCCCGCCCGCTGAGCGCCGTGGTGCACCCGCTCGGCTTCTACTGCCTGCCGGTGCTCCGGGAGGGCGAACTCGGCGTGTGCGTGCACGTCTTCGAGCCGGGCGGCCCACCGGAGTCGCTGGTGCACTGCCACAGTTGGGAGTTGACCAGCAGCGTGCTGTACGGGCGGATCGGCAACACCCGGATCCGGGTGTCCGACACGCTGGAGCGGCCGACGCACCGGCTCTTCGTGGTCGAGAGCGACCGCTCGGGCGTGGACCGGGTGCGGCCGACCTCGCGGCTGGTGCACAGCGAGGTCGAGTCCCGGCACACCAGCGCCCGCGGGGACACCTACACCCTGGCCGCCGGGACGTTCCACACGACCGTCGTGCCCGAGGGCGTCCCGGCGGCCACGCTGGTCCTCGCCCGGTCCCTGCCGGACGGCCGGGACCTCATGCTCGGGCCGGTGCACGCCCCCGCGTGGCGGACGGTGCGCCGGACCTGCGACCCCGACCGGACCACCCGGCTCGCCCGGACCTGCGCGAGGAGGATCCGTGAGCGGGGATAGCGGGCACCTCGGGCACAGCGGGCACGGCGGACACAGCGGAGGTGGCGGCCGTAGCGGGGACCCGGCCGGACCGCCGGGCCCGGGCGCCGGGTTCGCCGCCGAGTGCCGGACGGCGGTGGAGGCGGCGGAACAGGCCGGTGCGCTGCTGCGTTCGCGCTTCCAGCAGGAGCACACCGTCCGGACCAAGGGCGACCGCGGCGACGTCGTGACCGACCTCGACCTGCTGGCCGAGAGCCTGGTGGTGGCCCGGATCCGGGAGCGCTACCCGCACGACCGGATCCTCGCCGAGGAGGCCGGTCTGCTCGACGGCGACCGGCCGGACCGGACCTGGCTGATCGATCCGCTCGACGGCAGCAACAACGTGGTGATCGGCCTGGCCGCCTACGTGGTCGGGATCGCGTTGTGCGTCGGACAGCAGCCGGTGGTGGGCGTCGTGCACGACCCGGTGACCGGCCGGACCTGGCAGGCGCGGCGCGGCTGCGGAGCGTACGGCCCGCACGGGCGGATCGCCGGACAGCCGTACCGGCGGCCGGCGGCCGGGCCGGTGCTGGCCTGGACCCAGGGGCACGGCGTGGCCAGGGACGACCCGACGGCCCGTGGGCTCCGGACGGCGCTGGAGGGCGGCTCCCGGCGGCTGCTCCAGCTGTGGGCCCCGCTGCTCACCTGGTCGATGCTGGTGCACGGGGGCATCGACGGCTTCGTCGGCTACCGGCCGGAGGAGATCGACCTGCCGGCCGGCAGCCTGCTCGCCGCCGAGGCCGGGTTGGCGGTCCGGCGCCTGGACGGCGGCGAGTTCAGCCACCGGATCGGGCAGCGGGACACCGACCGCAGCTTCGTCGCCGGGCGCCCCGAGGCGATCGGCCACCTGCTAGACCTCGTCGCACGGGCGGACCGCATGCCGTGACCCGCCGACGCGGCGCCCGCGTCACGCCGTGGCCCGCCCGCGCGGCACCCGCGTCACGCCGTGAGCGCGAGCGCCGCCGTCGCCGCGAGCACCGCCGTGACGGCCAGCACGCCGCCCGCCGCGGTGACCCGCCCGACCGGCACCTTGACGCCGAAGGAGCGGCACCGCTCGTACCAGATCAGCGTCGCGAGCGAGCCCCACGGCAGTATCACCGGGCCCGCGTTGGTGCCGACCAGCAGCGCGAGCAGCTGGGTGTGGTTGCCGGCCGGCACGGCGGCCTCGCCGGCCAGGTAGACCGGCAGGTTGTTCAGCACGTTGGACAGGCCCGCCCCGGCCAGTGCGGCCCGGAACTGCCCGGCCGCGCCGCCGTCGGTGCCGATCGCGTTCTCCAGCAGGTGGTGCAGCCCGTGCGCGTCGACGGTCTGGACGACCAGGAACATGCCCGGCACCAGGACCAGCAGCCGCCACGGCACCAGCGAGGGCCGCAGCTCCGCCGGGCGGCGGACGGCGAACGCCACCACCGCGACGGCGGCCGTCGCGCTGGAGGCCAGCCACAGCGGCAGGTCGGCCAGCAGCACGGCGAGCAGGAAGACGCCGCAGCAGGCCGCGCAGATCCGGAACAGCACCGGATCGGCCGGCCGCAACGGCAGCGGCGGCCGGTAACCGTCCGCGCCGCGCCGGCCGCGCCGCCAGAAGAACACCCACAGGCAGGCCATCGTCACGGCCACGGCGGCGAGTTGGGGTGCCCACATCACCCGGGCCATGCCGGCCGGGGAGAGCGCGACCCGGTCCGCCGCCAGCAGGTTGGTCAGGTTGGAGACGGGCAGCAGCAGGCTGGAGGTGTTCGCGAGCCAGACCGTGGTCATCGCGAGCGGCAGCGGCGCGATCCCCACCCGTCCGGCGAGCGCCAGCATGACCGGCGTCAGGAGCACGGCCGTGGTGTCCAGGTTGAGCGTGACGGTGGTGAGCGAGGCGAAGGCCACGCACAGCACGAACAGCGCGGTGTAGCTGCCCCGGCCGGCCCGGGCCACCCAGGTCGCCACGGAGTCGAACACCTCTGCGGCGCTGGTCAGTTCGGCGAGCACGATGACGCTGGCGAGGAAGCCGAGCAGCGGCCCGATCCGGGCCATCGCGGCCCCGGCCGACGCGGTCGGCAGCAACCCGCTCGCCACGCAGGCCAACCCGCACGCGAGCAGCCCGGCGGCCACCCAGTCCAGCACTTCCAGACGCCTCAGGAACAACACGGGCAGTAGCATCGCACGCCGGTCCGGGTCCGGACAGGCCACCGTCCCGGCCCGACCGGGCTCGTCGCACCCTCCCCAAGAGCTGATGAACTGTCATAAAATTGGCGCATGGGAGCGCTTGACGCCGACCACGGGGACACCTCCGGGCCGCTCGATTTCTTCATCAGCTACTCGCCGGCCGACGAACGATGGGCCACCTGGATCGCCTGGACGCTGGAGGAGTCCGGGTACCGGACCTTCCTCCAGGCCTGGGACTTCGTTCCGGGCACCAACTTCGTCGACTTCATGGACCGCGGGATCACCGAGTCCGCCGCCGTGATCGCCCTGCTGTCCAGCCACTACGCGCGCTCGCGCTACGGCCGGCTGGAGTGGCAGGCCGCGCTGCGGGCCGATCCGGACGCCCCGGAACGGCGGCTGATCACCGTGCGGATCGAGGACATCGCGGTCGACGGCCTGCTGGCCATGATCTCCTACGTCGACCTGGCCGGCGTCGGGGACCCGGAGCGGGCCCGCCGACTGCTGCTGGCCCGGATCGAACAGGCGCTGGACGGCCACGCCCGGCCGCGGCTGCGGCCCGGCTTCCCCGGCGGCCCGGGCGGCGGAGCCCCCGCCGGGCCGCCGACCGGCGCCACCTACCTGCCGGACGGCGCCCTGGCGCCCTCGCCGCTGGTCCGCCCGATCGGCCTGACCGGCTGGAGCGGGCGGCGGCGCCCGTCCGCCCGGCCCGAGTTCCCGCCCGCCGCGCAGGACCGCACCGGGCGCGATTCGGTCACCGTCCTGCAGCTGGCCGGTCCGGCGTTCGGCCGCGGTCAGGACCCGGTCGACCTCCAGGCCGCGATCTGGGGCGACCTGGTCGCCCTCGCCGACGGCGGTGCGCCCGCCCCCGAACTGCTCGTCGTCACCGGCGACCTGACCGCCTCCGGCAGCCCCCGCGAGTGCGACCAGGCACTCGCCTTCCTGACCGGCCTGCGCACCCTGCTCGGCCTGGAACCGCACCGGGTCGCCGTCGTACCCGGCCCCCAGGACGTCAGCCTCGCCGCCTCCCGCGCCTACTTCAACACCTGCGAGGCCGACGAACAGCCGCCGCGCCCGCCGTACTGGCCCAAGTGGCGCCACTACACCCGGCTGTTCCAGGAGCTCTACCAGGGCCTGGACACGGTCTTCGACAGCGACCAGCCGTGGACGCTGTTCCCCGTGCCCGAACTCGGCACCGTGATCGCCGGACTCAACTCCTCGCTCGCCCACAGCCACCGGCCCGACGACCAGTACGGCTGGCTCGGCCCCGAGCAGGCCGCCTGGTTCGCCCAGGCCCTGCGACCGTACGAGGCCGAGGGCTGGCTGCGGATCGGCGCGCTGTCCCACCCGCTCACCGCCCCGTCGAGGACCGCCGCCACCGGCACCGGCACCGCCGCGGGCTCCGGCGCCGGCCGGCACCCGGGCGCGCTGCGCGACCTCGACCGCTTCACCCGGCTCACCGCGCCCCGGCTCCAACTCCTGCTGCACGGCCCGACCGACGGCCGCACCGCGGTGTCGGCCCTGCCCGTCCCGAACGGCGAACTGACCGTCGCCCGGGTCGCCGCGCCCGGCACCCACCAGCTGCTCCGGCTCACCCCCGACGGCCTCACCCGCTGGCCCGGCCCGTCCGGCAGCTCCCACGAACACCTCGACCGCCCGTGGCACGGCACCCACCGCGCCTTCGGCCCCGCGCCGGGCCCGGCCGCCGCCACCCCGCCCGTCGAGACCCCCGACCGCGAGGTCCGGGAGCTCGCCTCCCCGCTGGAGGCACTCACCGCCCGCGTCGCCGAGGTGTGCCGCACCCGGCACCAGGGCGCCCAACTGCGCTCCGTCGACGGCCCGCTGCCCCAACTCCTGGTCACCTGGAACGAGTCCGGCTTCGTGCGCCAGCAGCGCGTCGCCGTCTGCCTCGGCACCCCGCAGGCCGACGACATCGACCGCTTCATCTCCCAGGTGCACGCCGCCGAGTCGGCGGCGCCCGCCGGCACCGGGGGCGACGCCGAACTCGTCTACGAGGGCGCACCGCCCGGCCGCGGGCTGCGCGACCACGCCCGCCGGCGCGGCGTGCGGCTGCGCAGCTTCGTCGAGTTCCAGGGCCTGCTGGACCTGCACGACTACGTGGCCGCGCAGGGCGAACGGCTGCGCTCCGACGACCGGTACCCGCCGAGCCTCTACCTCCCGCAGCGCTTCCGCCGGCTCGACCACGACTCCGCCACCGAGGGCGACGCCCTGGTGGACCACCTGCTGGCCCGGCTCGACGGCGACCAGGGCCGCTTCGTCCTGCTGCTCGGCGACTTCGGGCACGGCAAGACCTTCGCCCTGCGCGAGCTCGCCCGCCGGATCCCGATCGAACTGCCGCAGCTGACGCCGCTGTTCATCGAGCTCCAGGCGCTCGACCGGGCGCACTCCTTCGACGAGCTGGTCGCCGCCCACCTGGCCGGCCACGGCATCGACACCATCGACCTGCGGGCCTTCCGCTACATGCTCCGCCAGGGCCGGATCGTGCTGCTCTTCGACGGCTTCGACGAACTCGTGAACCGGGTCAGCTACGAGCGCGCCGCCGACCACCTGCGGGTCCTGCTGGACGCCTCGGTGGACAGCGCCAAGATCGTGGTCAGCAGCCGCACCCAGCACTTCCGCTCCCAGCAGCAGGTGCTCACCGCACTCGGCGAGGCCGTCCGCCTGCACCCGCAGCGCGAACTGCTCGACCTCCAGGAGTTCACCCCCGCCCAGATCCGCAGCTACCTCGTCAACCGCTACGGCGACGAGGCCGTCGCCGAGCGCCGGCTGCGCCTGCTCCAGGACATCCCCGACCTCCTGACCCTGTGCCGCAACCCCCGCCTGCTCAGCTTCGTCGCCGAACTCGCCCACAACCGGCTCCGCTCGGTGGCCAGCGCCGGGCGCGCACTCAGCGCCGCCCGGCTCTACCAGGAGGTCTTCAGCGCCTGGCTGGAGTTCGAGGAGCGGCGCGGCCGGGGCGGTCCCGGTTCCGCCCCCGGACTCAGCCTGGACCAGTTGTGGGCGGCCGTCACCGAACTGGCCGTCCGGCTCTGGGAGAGCGGTCGCGACACCCTGCCGCTGGACGAACTCACCGACCTGGCGGGCACCCTGACCCCGCTCGCGGACGCCCGCCAGTCCGCCGCGCACACCGCGCACGCGGTCGGCTCCGGCAGCCTCCTGGTGCGCACCGACGACGGGATGTTCGAGTTCATCCACAGCTCGGTCATGGAGTGGCTGGTGGCCCGGGAGGCGGCCGTCCGGCTGACCGCGGCCCCGGCCGGCGGCCGCCCCGACGGCGGACTGCTCACCCGGGCGCGGTTCAGCCGCCTCGCCGTCGAGTTCCTGTGCGACCTCGCCGACCACCGGCTCTGCCAGGAGTGGGCGGAAGGCGTCCTGGCCGCCCCCGCCCCGGAACCGGCCCGGGCCATCGGCCGGCTGCGCGTCCCGCGCCGGACCGCCCCCGACGACGAGGTCGCCCGCGCCAACGCCCTGCGGATCCTGGCCCGGCTCCGGGTGCCCTCCCGCACCGACCTGCGCGGCGCCCTGCTGGTCGGCGAGGACCTCTCCCACCGGGACCTCTCCGGCGTCGACCTCAGCCACGCCGACCTCACCGACGCCCGACTGGTCGGCACCGACCTGTCGGGCGCCGTGCTGCGCGGCGCCCGGCTGGTGGGCGCCCGGCTCTCCGCCGCGAACCTGTCCGACGCCGACCTGTCCGACGCGGACCTGCGGCGCGCCCGCCTCATCCGCACCGACCTGCGCGGCGCCCGCGTCACCGGCGGCCACTGGCAGCGCGCCGCCGTCATCTCCGCCGACACCGACCCCGCGCTGCTCGCCACCCCCGAACTGCGCGTCGCGGCCGTCGCCCCCGGCCTCCCCGTCGAGGCCGGCTTCCGGCCCTCCGAGGTCGGCGTGCCGTACGGCTTCAGCGCCCGGACCAGCCGGCTGCCCGAGCCCGTCGCGTTCAGCACGGACGGCCAGTTGCTCGCCGTCGGCAGCGACGACGGGACCGTGCTGGTCTGCGACGCCCTCACCGGCACCGCGCTGCGCACCCTGCGCGACCACGTCGGCCGGGTGTACGCGGTGAAGTTCGCCGACGGCGTGCTCGCCACGGGCAGTGCCGACGGCACCGTCCGGCTGTGGGACCCGGTCTCGGGCGCCTGCCGCCACCGGCTGGAGGTGCACCCGGACGGCGTGTGGCCGGTCTCCCTGCGCCCGGACGGCCGACTGCTCGCCACCGGCGACGCCGAGGGCACGGTGACGCTCTGGGACCCCGCCGGGGGCCGCCCCCTGCACCGGCTTCCCGGCCACACCGCCCCGGTGTACACCGCCGTGTACAGCCCCGACGGCACCCTGCTGGTCACCGGCGACGCCGCCGGGGACGTCCGGATCTGGGAGGTCGGCACCGGGCGGCTCGTCACCTCCCTCAGCCGCCACCACGGCCCGGTCTACCGCGCCCAGTTCAGCCCCGACGGCACCCTCCTGGCCACCGGCGACGGCGGAGACCCGACCGGCGGCACCCCGCTCGGCGGGCGGCACCCCACCACCGGCGGCGCCGTCCGGCTGTGGAACACCGCCGGCTGGCACCTGCGCCGCACCCTCACCGGCCACACCGGCCGCGTCTACACCCTCGCCTTCCACCCCGAACAGCCGCTGCTGGCCAGCGGCGACACCACCGGTCAGGTCCGGCTCTGGGACACCGCCGCCGACGCCCCGGCCGGGCGGCTCACCGGCTGCGACGGCGCGGTGTACCAGGTCGCCTTCCACACCGGGCCGGAGGGAGCCGGGCCCGGCGGCCTGCTCGCCGCCGGGGACAGCTCCGGGGCGGTCCGGGTCTGGCAGCTCGGCACCGGCGGCGGCGACGGCGAACCCGCCGTCCTGTTGCGCCGCCAGCCGCAGGAGCACCACGGGTCCGTCTGGGCCTGCCAGTTCCGCCCGCACGGCGGCCCCGAGGGCTCCGACTCCGGGACGCTGCTGGTCACCGGTGGCAACGACGGCGCGGTCCGGCTCTGGGACGCCGCCACCGGGCAGAGCCGGCGGCTGTTGCGCGGGCACGGCCGCCGGGTCGGCGCGCTGTCTTTCAACAGCACGGGGAACCTGCTCGCCGCGGCCGGCAACGACGGGA
Organism: Kitasatospora sp. NPDC096077; assembly: GCF_040303245.1. Classification (NCBI taxonomy): domain Bacteria; kingdom Bacillati; phylum Actinomycetota; class Actinomycetes; order Kitasatosporales; family Streptomycetaceae; genus Kitasatospora; species Kitasatospora sp. NPDC096077. The sequence continues at coordinate 66,261 of NZ_JBEOSV010000001.1, forward strand.
CGGTCCGCCTCTGGGACCCGGCCACCGGCCGCCGGGTCCGGGAGATCACCGGCCGCAGCAACCGGCTGGTCTCGGCCGAGTTCGGCCCGTCGGGGCCGGTCCTCGCGACCGCCAGCAACGACGGCGACATGTTCCTGTGGAACGCGGCGACCGGCGAGTACCAGCGGCGCCTGGACGTCGAGACCGAGCACGTCTGGGCCGAGGCCTTCAGCCCCGACGCCACCCTGCTGGCCACCGCCAACGACGACGACACCGTCCGGATCTGGTACCGCTCCACCGGCGCCCACGTCGTGACCCTCGCCGAACACCGGGGCCGGGTGCGCTCGATCGCGTTCGGCGCCGACGGCGAGAAGCTCGCCACCGCGTGCGACGACGGCAGGGTCCGGCTCTGGACCCTCTCGGACGGCCGCCTGCACAGCACCCTGGAGGGCCACACCGACCGCGTCTACGCCGTCGCCTTCGCCCCGGACGACTCCTGGCTGGCCAGTGCCTCCTGGGACGGCCGCGCCCTGGTCTGGGCCGACGGCCGGCCCCGGCACGAGCTGACCGGGCACACCGGCCGGCTGTGGACCGCCGCCGCCCACCCCGGCGGCGGTCTGCTCGCCACCGCCGGGGACGACCGGGTGATCCGGCTGTGGGACCCGCGCACCGGCGCCGGGGCGGGCCTGCTCTCCGGCCACACCGGCCGCGTCCTGGCGCTGGAGTTCAGCCCGGACGGCACCCTGCTGGCCAGCGGCTCGGAGGACGGCACCGTCCGGCTCTGGACCGTCCCCGCCGCGGGCTCCCCCGCCGCAGGTTCTCCCGGCGCCGGCTCTCCCGCCGTCCTCCGGGCCACCCTGCTCGCCACCCCCACCGGCTGGGCCGCGATCGGCCCGGACGGCGGCTACAAGTACGAGGGCGACCTCGCCGGGGAGTTCTGGCACGCCGTCGGCATGTGCCGCTTCGAGCCCGGCGAACTCGACACCGACCTGCCCGGCATCCGCCGGCTCCCGCTGGACGCGCCGCTCTGACCACCGGCCGTTCGGGTCCCGGCCGTCACCAGGGCAGCGGGCCGTCCTCCCCGAAGAAGCCGCCGCTCGGGCCGTCCGGGCCCAGGGTGGCCAGCCGCACGATGACGGCCGCGCCCTGGGCGGCGGTGCGGTCCACCTTGAACCCGGCGTCCTGCAGATCCCTGGTCAGGTCGGTGTCGCAGGGGCCGGGCGTCACGGCGTTGACCAGGATGCCGTGCGGGCGCAGCTCGTGGGCGTACTGGACGGTCAGCGCGTTGAGCGCGGACTTGGACGCCGGGTAGGCGGCGGTGGGGGGCACCCGGTACAGCGGGCTGTCCGGGGAGCTCTGCATGGTCAACGAGCCCAGTCCGCTGGACACGTTGACGATGCGCGCGGCGGCGGAGCGGTGCAGCAGCGGGAGCAGCGCGTTGGTGACCGTCAGCACACCGAAGACGTTGGTCTCGAAGATTCCACGGACCGCTTCGAGGTCGGCGGCGCTGGGCAGGTGCCCCGGGTCGTCGCCCTGGCCGGCGTTGTTGACCAGCACGTCCAGCCGCCCGAACCGTTCACCGATCCACCCGGCGGCCTGCCGCACGGTCTCCGGGTCGGTGACGTCCAGCGTCACCGGGTGCACGTCGGCCCCGGCGGCCAGCAGCTCGTCGGCGGCGGCCCGGCCGCGCTCGGGGTCGCGGGCGCCCACCACCACCGTCAGCCCGCGTTCGGCCAGTTGAAGGGCGATCTGGTAGCCGATGCCCTTGTTCGCCCCGGTCACCAGTGCCACCGCACCGGCCCGGGTTGCAGTCTCCGTCATGGTGACAGCCCATCACACCGCACGTGGCACTGGTCAAGACCATGGCGGCGGCGCGGCCTCCGTCCCGGTCCCGTGCGCGGCGGAGGTGGGGCCGTCGATGCTCTTGGCCATCGCGGCGAAGAACAGCGAGAGGTCCATGCTGCGTACCAGGTCGGACGCGCCGGTCGAGGTGGGCCGCTGGGCGTGGCCGGTCCGCAGCTCCCAGGCGCCGCTGAGGTAGGCGTTGCGCCAGGTGCCGTTCTCCGCGCCGTAGCCCAGCTGGGTCAGGGTCCGCGCCTGGAGGTCCTTGGCCCGAGCCAGCACGTCGGCGGGCACCGGGGCACCGGTGCCCGCCGGCGGCGAGGACGACGTGGTTGAGCAGCTCGGCGGCCCAGCGGTAGTCGTTCGTGTCGTAGGCCTGCTGGGCCAGCGTCACCACCGTGGCGGCGCCGCCCATGGCCTGGAGGTAGTTGACGGCCGCCGGGGTGGGCGGGAGCTTCCACAGGTTGGCCGGGTTGCCGTCGTACCAGCCCATGTACCGCTGGTCACTTCCTTCCCAGCGCATTGCATCCTCGATCGGAACTCGCACCGTTCCGCACACAGTGCGTCTTTCGGCGGACATCGGCCGGCCGAGCTGGGAATTCGACCACGAACAGGGGACGCTGGCCCGTGACACGAGGGGGCAATATGCCTGATGGCACCCGGATCGGGCGCGCAGTGGTGATCGGAGCGGGCGTGGCGGGCCTCACCGCCGCCCGGGTACTGGCGGACCATGCCGAGACCGTGACCGTCATCGAGCGGGACACGCTTCCGAGCGGGCCCGCGCCACGGCCCGGGGTGCCCCAGGCGCACCACGTCCACGCCCTCCTCGCCCTGGGGGCCGAAGTGCTGGAGGGCCACTTCCGCGGGCTGCGGGCGGAGTTGGAGCGGGCCGGCGCACCGGTGTGGGACTGGGGCGAGCGACTGTGCGCCGCGCTGCCCGGGGGCACGCCACCGCCGCTGCGCATGGGGATGCCGATCCAGACCCTCTCCCGGCCCCTGCTGGAGCACGTACTGCGCGGCCGGGTCGCGGAGTTGAAGCCCGTCACGGTCCTGGACGGACTGACGGTGACGGGTCTGCGCACGGGCGGCCCCGGCGAGGTCAGCGGGGTCCGCGTCGCGGGCGACGACGGCGAGGAGGAGATCGGCGCCGACCTCGTCGTGGACGCCTCGGGCCGTTCCTCCCACCTGCCGCAGTGGCTCGCCGGCCACGGCCTGCCCCGTCCCCGTGCCACGGTGGTCGACGCGCGGATCGGATACGCCTCCCGCACCTACACCTACCCCGAAGGCCGGTCGCGGCCCTCGTGGATGGGCCTCCTGCAACCGCTGCGGGCCCCCGACTTCCCCAGGGGCTGCTATGCCATCCAGATCGAGGACGACACGCTCCACGTCACCCTGCACGGCGCCGGCGGCACCCGACTGCCCCGGGACGAGGACGAGTTCCTGGACTACGCCCGCACGCTGCGCAGCCCGATCGGCGACACCATCGCCTCCCTCACCCCCGCCTCCCCGGTGCGCCGCTACGCCCGCACCCTCAACTCCAGGACGGCCTACCACCGGCTGCCCCGCTGGCCCACCGGGCTGATCGCCCTCGGGGACGCGGTGTGCGCCTTCAACCCCGCCTACGGGCAGGGCATGACCGTCGCCGCCCTGGAGGCCCGGCTCCTGGACCGGACGCTCCGCCGCCGGGCCCCGCTCGACGGACACGGCTTCCAGCGGGCACTGGCCCGCGTCACCGCCCTCCCGTGGCTGATGGCGACCGTTCCCGATCGGGCCTGGGAGCGGTCGGGAACGGCCTGGACGGTCAAGTCCGCCAACTGGTTCCTGAACCGGCTGATCGACACCGTCCCCCACGACCCACGGACCTACACCACGTTCTCCCAGCTCTTCCACATGACGGGAAGTCCCCTGGCCCTGGCGGACCCGCGGCTCCTGTCCCGAGTCCTCGCCCCTTCCCGCCCTGGCGGCCCCCTGGGGACGCCCGCGCCCTGAAACCCTCGGGCCGCGTCCTCGCAGGCAGGTTCGACTCGGGAAGAACGGGACTTCGCGAGGACCGCACTGCGGCCCGGCGGGGCCGCCACGAAAGCTCGAAAGCACGTCCGAAAGAACCCCGAAATGACTACCCGTCACCACCGCTGGGCCGGTCGAGGTACCGGGCCGTCAGCAGGTGGGAGAAGCCCATGATGGTCTCCTGCGGGCTGACCCCGGTGGCGCCCGGCAGGACGCTCGCGTCGCACAGCCGCAGGTTGGTGAAGCCGTACGGGCGCCCCTGGGCGTCGCACACCCCGCCCAGGTCGGGCGGGCCCATCCGACAGGACGCCATGGCGTGGACGGAGATCAGGTCCCAGTTCTCGGGCCGGGCGTGCCGCGCGAAGTCGGCCGCCTGAGCGGCGGTGGTCAGGCCGACGGGTGCGGGCGGCAGCAGTTCGACCGCGCCGGCCTCCAGGAGGAGTTCGGCGGTGTGCCGGAAGGCGGAGCGGAGCAGGTCCCGGTCGCCGTCGGTCAGGCGGTGCCGCAGGACCGCGCCGAGGCCGGGGACCGCCAGCAGCCGGGCGGTGCCCCGCACGCTCACCTGGGTCGTGTAGACCGCGATCCGGTCCAGCTGGGCCAGCATCCGGTCGACGGTCCCGGCGGGATGGGCGGCCAGCGCCGCGGCGAGCGACCCCGGAGTGAGGTTGCCGGGCATCACCAGCACGCCCCGGGCGGCGAACTCCTGCAGCTGCGCGGTGAAGATGGTGCCCTCGGTGGCCCGGACGGATTCGCCGAACCGCGCCACCGTACGGAAGTTGACGTGGAAGGCGATGGCCCGGCCCGGTCCGCGCCCGCCGATGCCGCTGCGCCGCAGCAGCAGCGCGCTGCCGATCGGACCGGCGGCCAGGAACACCGTCCGCGGGAGGTAGCGCACTCGTCGGCCGTCGCGCAGCGCGTGCACGACCGTGACCCGGGTGCCGTCGTGGTCGAGCCGGACGACCCGGGTGTCGGGCTCGACGACCGCCGCGAGCCGTTCGGCGGCGGGCAGGTAGCTCACCAGCATGCTCTGCTTGGCCCCGGTGGGGCAGCCGGTGACGCACCGGTTGGAGTGCCGGCAGCCCCGGACCACCCGGCGGGCCGGTGCCCAGCGCCAGCCGAGCCGGTCGGCCGCCTGGGCGAGCAGCACCGAGTCGCGGTTCCCCGGTCCGGGCGGCTGATCGACGACTCCGAGACGCCGCTCCGCCTCGGCCAGGTGCGGGGTGAGCTGGTGGGCCGCGAAGCCGTCGACGCCGGCGGCCGCCCAGCCCGCCAGCAGGCGTTCGGGCGGGCGCCAGAACAGCCCGCCGTTGACCACGGTGGTCCCCCCGACGCAACGCCCCTCCCCGAAGGGGATGGTGGGTGCGCCGTGGATGGGCACCAGACCGCCCTGGCGGTAGAGCAGCCGCAGGTTCTCGGCCGGTGACGCCCGGGTGATCCGCTCCTGGGGGACGAGCGGGCCCTCCTCCAGGACCCGGACCTCCCGGCCCGCGCCGGCGAGTTCCAGGGCCGCCGTGCTGCCACCGGCCCCCGAGCCGATCACCAGGGCGTCGCAGCGGACGATCCGGACGGCCCCGGTCATCCGAGCTCCCGCCGTGGTGCGGCGGCGGGTCCGTCCAGGGCGCCGTGCAGGGCCAGCGCCAGGCTCACCCTGAGCAGTTCGGCGAAACCGGGCACCGTGGACAGCCGGTCGGCGACCCGTTGCGAACGGGCCCGGTCCGAGGTGCCCCGGAACGGGCCCGTCGGGTCCGCGAGGACGACGGCGACCGGGAACACCCGCATCAGCAGCGCGAACACCACCCGGTACGGCCTCGGGAGAGCCGCCAGGGTGGCGGCCGTGTGGTGGACCGCGGCGGCCCGGCGGGACGGCTCGGCCAGGGCCGTGCAGCGACCCGCCCACAGCGGCGGGAGCCCGGCGGAACGCACCCGCCGTTCCCAGGCCCGCAGGCGACGGTGCTCCCGCACGGTCCGGAACCCTTCGACGGCTGATGCGGCGGGGGCCGCCGGGGCGCTCATGCGGTGACCTTCTCCCGGACCAGGCCCGCCAGCAGCCGGGGCATGCCCTTGGCCAGGACCGCGTCCAGGGCCTTCAGGAAGACGTCGAGGTCGGCGTCCTCGGCCACCAGCGGAGGCGCCGCGATCAGCGGGAGGTCCCGGTTGGAGCCGTAGTAGGTGAGCACACCGTGGTCGCGGTAGAGGGCGGCGACCACGGCGGCGGTGGCCAGCTTGGCCCCGGCCTGCGGGTCGCGCGCGAAGGAGGACGGCAGCAGCCGCAGCGCGTGGTCGAGGGCGGCCGGACCGTGCCGCAGGACGACGCCCTGGAGGGCGCCGGTGCCCCGCACCTCCGCGATCAGCTGCGGGTGGTCGGCGGCGAGCGCGGTGAGACCGGTGTGCAGCCGCTCGCCGAGGTGGCGGGCCCGGGCGGGGTAGTCGTCCTCGACCGCGATCGCCACGGCCTCCAGCGCGGTGACCGTCTCCTCGCCGAAGCCGTAGTAGGTGGTGCTGTGCAGGGTGGCGTCGGGGAGCGAGTCGTAGGCCCGGCGGAAGACCGGTTCCCTGGCCACGTAGCCGGAGATGGACGCCTTGCCGCCGCCGAAGGACTTGGAGGTGGTCACCACGTCCGGGACCAGACCGGGGTGGCGCATGAAGTGGAAGAGCGAACCGGTCCGGCCCCAGGAGGTGTAGACCTCGTCGAAGATCAGGACGATGTCGTGCTCGGTGCACAGCCGGCGCGCCTCGCGCAGGAACTCCTCCGAGCACTCGCGCAGGCTGGAGGCGCTGAAGGGTTCCAGGACCAGCGCGTAGACGTCGCTGCCGCCCTCGGGCGTGGTGTGCCGCTCCAGGGCCAGTTCGAGGGAGGCGAGGTCGTCGAAGGCGAAGCCGTCCGTGCCGGGGATCCGCGGGAAGCTGAAGTGCACCTCCGGCGAGGCGGTCAGGCTCCCGGCGCCGAGCAGCTTGCCGTGGAAGGCGATGTCGGAGTGCAGTACGGTGCCGCGGTGGCCGCGGTGGTACTTGTAGGCCATCTTGAGGGCGCCCTCGACGGCCTCCGCGCCCGAGTTGGGGAAGTAGCTGACGTCGAGGTCCGCGGGAAGCAGCTGGGCCAGGTTGTGGCCGAGCGCGGCGACGTACGGGGAGAAGTAGTTCTTGTGCACCTCCATCCGCCGCAGTTCCTGGAAGCGTCGGCGGGCGGCCAGGATGCGGGGGTGGTTGTGGCCGTGGTTGAGGACGCCGATCCCGCCGGTGAAGTCCAGGATCCGCCGCCCGTCGCGCAGGGTGATCCAGCAACCGGAGGCGCTGTCCACCACATCGCGGCCGAACCCGAAGGCGGAGAGCAGCGTCACCTGGCCCCGGCTGACATGACGACGGTAGAGCTCGTGCACCCGCGCGATGGGCATCCGCTCGCAATCCTCGGTGCTGATCAGGGAGTTCATCGCGTCGCCTCCTCAGGGACGGTGCGGTGGGCGGTGCGGATCCGGTCGGCGATCAGGCGGCCGACCTGCCGCCCCTGCCGCACGGCGTAGTTGGTGCCCCGGTCCTGGGGGTAGACCTGGGCCATGCTGGCCAGGTAGAGCCCCGGCACGTCGGTCTCCACCGCGGGGATGCGGTCGGAGTAGTGCGGGGTGATGACCGGCTGGGCGTGGTCGGCCCGCCAGACGTGGTGGCGGCGGACCCAGTCGCGCCGGAACTGCGGGAACATCCGGCTCAGGTGCGGAAGGCTGGCGTCGAACACCGCGTCGTCGTCCATCCGGTACAGCTCGGCGCTGGTCGGGAGGTAGGCGGACAGGTAGACCAGGTGCCGCCCGGCGTAGGCGTCGGAGGCCTCCAGGTTGGTGTGCTCGATGACGCCGACGTAGGGGAAGGACGGGTCGGTGACGTTGAGCCAGTAGGTGTCCGACAGGGAGCGGTCGGTCTGCAACACCAGGCACAGATTGGCGAGGTAGGGGATGTCGGACAGCCGACGGCGGACGGCCGGCACGTCCGGATGGGGCGGCGGTCCGGCGGGGGCGGCTGCGGGGGCGTCGACGGGGACGGGGGCGAGGAAGCCGGCCAGCAGGTCCGGTGCCGTGGTGGCCAGCACCCGCCGCGCGGGCAGCACGCCGCTGTCGGTGCGGACCCCGCACACCCCGCGGGCGTCGGTCAACACCTGCCGCACCGGGGTGCCCGTGCAGATCCGGACCCCCAGTTCGGAGAGGCGCGCGACCCACGCGTCCAGCAGGGCGGCGCAGCCACCGCGCAGGTAGTAGAGGACCTCGCGGCCGCTGTGCGACCGGCTGCCGCCGCGCAGGTGGAGCTTGGTCCACATCCAGGTGGCGCCGACCTCGGCCGCGTACTCGCCGAACTTGCCCTCCAGCAGCGGACGCCAGACCGTCTCGTAGACCTGCGGCCCGCTCAGCTCCAACAGCCACTCCCGGGCCGTGAGGTCCTCCAGGTCCCGCCAGTGCTTCACCTGGTGGGCCCGGACCGCGGACCAGCCCAGCCGGACCCGGTCGGGCAGCGGGAGCGGGGCGAAGCGCAGCACGTCCCACGGGCTCGACAAGCGGTACACCGAGTTCGCGTAGTAGACGCCGGTCCGGGTCCGGTGCGGCTGGAGGAGGTCGGAGCAGCCGAGCTCCGCACACAGCCCCTGGACCTCCAGGTCGGAGGAGAACCAGTGGTGGTAGAAGCGTTCCAGCCGGGCTCCCCCGACCTCGAAGGACCCTGCCAGGCCGCCGACGTACGGCTCGCGCTCCAGCACCCGGCAGGGCACCCCGGCCAGGGCGAGTTCATGGGCGGCGGCCAGGCCGGTGAACCCGCCGCCGATCACCAGGACCTCGTCGCCGGACGCCGGGGCCGGCGCCCGGCCGTTCGCTCGGCCGTTCGCTCGGCCGTTCGCTCGGCCGTTCAGCGGTGCCGTGCCCGCCGTCGGGCCGCTCAGGTGCCGCGGACCGGGTCCCGGGGCCGCGCTGTTCTCGGACATCGCTGCTCCCTTCGAATCCTCCGGTGCTGTTCCGTCCGAAGGCGATGGGTGTGGGAGGTGTGGAGGGCCCGGGCGGCGCGGGCCCGCCCTCGTCGGCATCGGAGGCGCCCCGCGGTCCCGCCGCAGGGCGCAGCAGCCGCGGTACTCCGGTCGACCACTGCTGAGAGGGGAGGGTGGCGTGCCGTCCGCCGAAGGGACGCCGCCACGCGGGGAGGGCGTCGGAACCGCCGCCGGTGATTCGGGCTCCCAGAGGACCGTAGCACCGGGCCCGGCTCCCGGCCTGCGGAGGAGCGTCCGCCCGCCCGCCCACGGCCGCCCCAGCCCCCCGGCCAGGTGGCCGGGGGCCGCCGTTCCGGTTGCCCGGGGCGTCGCGCAGCCGACATCATCGAGGCGGGAACCCGGCCGCGTCGGCGACCGCCGGATCCGGTCGGGAGACCGCCCAGGAAGCCGCTCGGGAAGCCGATCGGCGAACGGCGACCAGGAAGGCGACGACCGATGGACGCCACGCCACAGCAGCCGCTGCGCTACGCCGTCGGACTGCCCAACCGGCGCGAGTACGCGGATCCCCGGCTGCTCCGCGAACTGGGACTGCTGGCCGAACGGTCCGGCTGGGACGGCTTCTTCGTCTGGGACGGCCAGGTCGCGGAACACCCGGACGAGCACCTCACCGACGCGTGGACCACCCTGGCCGCGATCGCCGCCGACACGGAGCGCCTGCGACTCGGCGTCATGGTGAACGTGCTCGCGCTCAAGCATCCCGCCGAAGTCGCCCGCGCGACCGTCGCGTTGGACCTGCTCAGTGGCGGTCGGCTGGTCTTCGGTGCCGGCCTGGGGTCCTCCGCCGCCGAGTTCGAGGCGCTGGGCCACGATCCGGACCCGCGGGTGCGTGCGGAGAAGCTGGACGAAGCCCTGCACGTCCTCGACGGGCTCTGGACGGGCCGGCCGTTCACCTTCCACGGCCGCTGGTTCACGGTCACCGACCTCACCTTCCAGCCGGTGAGCCCGCAACACCCCCGCATCCCGGTGTGGATCGCCGGCACCTGGCCCGCGCGGCGCCCGATGCGGCGGGCCGCGCACTGGGACGGCGTCTTCCCCACCCGGGCGGGAGTGGGCCACACCGAGATGATGCCCCCGGCCGACCTGGCGGCCGTGGTCTCCTACGTCCGCGCCCAGCAGGCGGACCGGGAAAGGCCGTTCGACGTCGTCATGGAGGGGCAGACGTCCGGGCTCCGGCCTGAGGCCGACGAGACGGTCATCGCACCGTACCGGGCGGCCGGCCTCACCTGGTGGGTGGAGAAGCTCGGCTGGTTCCGGGGCCCGGTCGACCTCGTCCGCGCTCGGATCGGAGCCGGGCCCCCTTGCCCCACCGACCCGGGAGCCGCCCCCACCGGGAGCACGTCCCCGGTCGCGTTGTAGGCGGCCCGCCCGACCCCGCAGAACGGGACCACGTCGGGGTCGATCGTGATGTTGTTGGCGCGCAGACGGTTCCGGACGAAGAAGTGAGGTGGTTGCGAACATATGACCTCCGGTCAGCCCTGGTCACCGCGGCTGCTCGCCCGCGTCTCCCGGGTTCCCGGCCGAAGGCGACGGCGGGTAGGGCCGGCGGGCGCGCTCGGTGATGTTGCGGGCCATGCCGCCGAACACCACCGTGTGGAACGGTGCGACGGACCACCAGTAGACGTGGCCCGCCAGGCCCTGCGGGTGGAACAGGGCGCGCTGGCGGTAGCGGGTGCGGTGGTCGCCGTCCGGGGTGACGGACAGTTCCAGCCAGGCCAGGCCGGGCAGCCGCATCTCGGCGCGCAGCCGGAGCAGCCGGCCCGGCTGGATCTCCTCGACGCGCCAGAAGTCGAGGGAGTCGCCGACCCGCAGCCGGGCGGGGTCGCGGCGGCCCCGGCGCAGGCCGACGCCGCCGACCAGGCGGTCGAGCCAGCCCCGCAGGGCCCAGGCGAGCGGGAAGGAGTACCACCCGTTGTCGCCGCCGATGCCCTCGATCACCCGCCAGACGGCGGCGGATGAGGCGGTCACGGTGCGTTCCTGGAGGTCCTGGTAGAGGCTGCCGCCGGCCCAGTCGGGGTCGCTCGGCAGGGGGTCGCTGGGAGCACCGGGCAGGGAGGCCGAGGACCAGCGGGTGGCGACCTCGGCGTCCTTGATGCGGCGCAGGGCGAGGGTCACGGCCCGGTCGAAGCCGGTCAGGCCCTCCGGTGGGTCGGGCACCCACCGGGCGAGGTCGTGCTCGCCGCAGACCACCTCGTGGCGCAGCGACTCCACGAGCGGACGGGCGATGGCGTTCGGTACCGGGGTCACCAGGCCGACCCAGTGACCGGAGAGCCGCGGAGTGAGCACCGGCACGGGCACGATGAGGCGCCGCGGCAGTCCGGCGATCCGTGCGTAGCGGTGCATCATCTGCGCGTACGTCAGGACCTCCGGGCCGCCGATGTCGAAGGTGCGGTTGACCTCCGGCGGCAGCTCGGCGGCGCCGGCCAGGTAGCGCAGGACGTCCCGGACGGCGATCGGCTGGATCCGGGTGGCGACCCAGCGCGGCGTGACCATCGCGGGCAGGCGTTCGGTGAGGTGGCGGAGCATCTCGAACGAGGCGCTGCCGGAGCCGATGATCACGGCCGGTTCACGCCCGGAGGCCCAGTCGAAGCGTTTTTGCAGCGTTTCACGAGAGCGGCCGCAGGTCCCGGAGAGTGTTCACACCGGTGCGGCGCGACACGAATCACCGTAGGGTGTCATCCAGACGATGACAGGGGCGCGGGTCAGCGGGAGGGGGACGACATGGATGCGCACGACGACGCCATGAACGCGCGGGACGCCGGCGGGGCCGGGGCGGGTCCGGCCTCGTTCCCGGCCGCGGCCGCCGCGCTGGGCGCGATGGAGGCCGCCGCCCGCACCGCCCGGCAGGCACCGCCGGACGACGCGGCGGAGCGCGACCCGCAGCAGGCCCTGGCCGCGCTGGTGGTCCTGCACCGGCTGCGCGAGGAACTCGCCGAGTGGGAGACCGGCCTGATCGAGACCGCCCGCGAGGCCGGCGCGACCTGGGCCGACCTCGCCGAACCGCTCGGTGTCCGGAGCCGGCAGGCCGCCGAGCGCCGCTACCTGCGCCTGCGGCCCGACGCGGACGCCGGCACCGAGGCGGGCAGCACCGGCGAGCAGCGCGTCCAGGCCGTCCGCGGCCGGCGCGCCGCCGACCGCGCGGTGACCGCCTGGGCCCGCGAGCACGCCGCGGAGCTGCGCCGCCTCGCCGGGCAGATCGGCGCCCTGGACGACCTGAGCGCCGCGGCCGTGCCCGCCCTGGAGCGCCTCATGGAGGCGCTCGGCCACCACGACCCCGCACGCCTGCTCGCCCCGCTCGCCGAGACCCGGCCGCTGCTGGCGGCGGACCACCCGGCGATCGCCGATCGCCTCGACGAACTCACCGCCCGGACCGACCGGTTGCGCGCCGACAGCGACCTGCGGCGCCGCACACCCCCGGCCGGGCCGTGAGCGGCCGGGCCGTTCCCGAACCCCTTTCCACTTTTCCACCTCTTGAAGGAGACGCCCTCCGTGGCCAGTTCGACCCAGACGCTGGAGTTCCAGGCGGAGACCCGCCAGCTGCTCCAGCTGGTGATCCACTCGATCTACTCGAACAAGGACATCTTCCTGCGCGAGCTGATCTCCAACGGCTCCGACGCCCTCGACAAGCTCCGTCTGGAGTCCCTCAGCGACTCCGCCCTCGACGCCGACACCTCCGACCTGCACATCGTGCTGGAGGTCGACCAGGAGGCCCGCACCCTGACGGTGCGGGACAACGGCATCGGCATGACCCGTGAGGACGTCGTCGAGCTGATCGGCACCATCGCCAAGTCCGGCACCGCCACCCTGTTGGCGAAGATCAAGGAGGCCAAGGACGCGGCCGCCGCGCAGAGCCTGATCGGGCAGTTCGGCGTCGGGTTCTACTCGGCGTTCATGGTCGCCGACAAGGTCACCCTGCGCACCCGGCGGGCGGGCACCGAGCAGGGGACCCTGTGGGAGTCCGACGGCGAGGGCACCTACACCATCGCGGAGGCCGAGGGCCTGCCGGTGGGCACGTCCGTGACGCTGCACCTCAAGCCGGTGGACGGCGAGGACGGGCTGGGCGACTACCTGGCCGGGTGGAAGATCCGCCAGATCGTCAAGCAGTACTCGGACTTCATCCGCTGGCCGATCCGGATGGCCGCCGAGACCACCGGTGTCGCTGCCGAGGCGGAGGACGAGACCGCACCCGAGGCGGAGAAGCCGTCGGAGAAGCTGGAGACGCTGAACTCGATGAAGGCGCTGTGGGCCCGTCCCCGCAGCGAGGTGACCGAGGCCGAGTACCACGAGTTCTACCAGCAGATCAGCCACGACTGGCAGCCCCCGGCCGAGACCGTCCACATGCGCGCCGAGGGCACCTTCGAGTACGAGGCGCTGCTGTTCATCCCCTCCCACGCCCCCTTCGACCTGTTCTCCCGCGACACCAAGCGGGGCGTGCAGCTGTACGTCAAGCGCGTGTTCATCATGGACGACTGCGACGCGCTGATGCCGAACTACCTGCGGTTCGTCAAGGGAGTCGTCGACGCCCACGACCTGTCGCTGAACGTCTCCCGCGAGATCCTGCAGCACGACCGCCAGATCACCGCCGTGCGCCGGCGCCTGGTCAAGAAGGTCCTCGGCGCCCTGAAGGACGTGAAGACCAACAAGGCCGAGGCCTACACCGCGCTGTGGGAGCAGTTCGGCCGGGTCCTCAAGGAAGGCCTGCTGGAGGACCGCGACAACACCGACGCGCTGCTGGAACTGGTCTGCGCCGCCTCGACCAACGACCCGGAGAAGCCGACCACGCTGCGCGAGTACGTGGACCGGATGAAGGACGGCCAGGACACCATCTACTACCTGTCCGGCGAGAACCGGGCCATGGTGGAGAACTCCCCGCACATGGAGGCCTTCACCGCCAAGGGCTACGAGGTGCTGATCCTCACCGACCCCGTCGACGAGGTCTGGACCGACCAGGTCCCCGCCTTCGACGGCCACGCCTTCCAGTCCATCGCCAAGGGTCAGGTCGACCTCGACGGCGACGCCGACGGGGACGACGGCGACCAGGCGAAGGCCGAGAAGGCCCAGCGCGAGCAGGACTTCGCCCCGCTGGTCGGCTGGCTCCGGACCGCCCTGGCCGAGCACGTCAAGGAGGTCCGCCTCTCCACCCGGCTCACCACCTCCGCCGCCTGCCTGGTCGGCGACGCCCACGACCTGACCCCCACCCTGGAGAAGCTGTACCGGGCCATGGGCCAGGAACTCCCGGCCGTCAAGCGCATCCTCGAACTCAACCCGACCCACCCCCTCGTCACCGCCCTGCGCCGGGCGCACGAGGCGAACGCCGACGACCCGGCGCTGGTCGACACCGCCGAACTCGTCCACGGCAGCGCCCTGCTCGCCGAGGGCGGCGACCTGCCCGACCCGGCCCGCTTCACCCGCCTGCTGACCGAGCGCCTCACCCACACCCTGTAACCCCGCCCGCCCGGGGTGCGGCCGGCCGCACCCCGGGCAGCACGGGCTCTGCCGTTCGCGTGCGCACCCACGCGGCCGGGTATGCATCGGTGCACCGGACGAACCTCCCACCGGCAGAAGGCACTTGCTCCCCCGCTCGGCAGCCGCAGGCCACCGTCCCCGCGATGCCGCGGGTGAGGCCGCCGACGACGCGAAGGAGACACGAGTGCTGGGCATCAACGAGCCCTCGGGCCAGGGCTGGCCCCAGTTCGCCGAGTTCGTGATCGCGCTGGTGCTGTCGAGCGCGATCGGCCTGGAGCGGGAGATCCGGCAGAAGGCCGCCGGGCTGCGCACCTACACCGTCGTCGGCCTGGGTGCGGCACTGTTCACCCTGGTCAGCAAGTACGGGTTCAGCGACGTGCTGCGCACCGGGCAGGTCGAACTCGACCCGTCCCGGATGGCGGCCCAGATCGTGTCCGGGCTCGGCTTCATCGGCGCCGGGGTGATCTTCGTCCAGCGCGGCTCGATCCGCGGCCTCACCACCGCGGCCACCATCTGGCTCACCGCCGCCATCGGCTCGGCGGCCGCGGCCGGACTGCCGATACTGGCCACCGTGGCGACGGCCGCCTACTTCCTGGTCGCCTCCGTGCTGCGCCCGCTGACCCACCGCCTGCCCCAGCTGCGGGCCCGTCCCGCCACCTGCCGGATCAGCTACCTCCAGGGGAGCGGCCTGCTGCGCGACCTGATCACCGGGATCACCGAGGAGGGCTTCTCGGTGACCGAGCTGACCACCGTCGTCCCCTCCAACGGCGGGCAGGGCCTGCTCGGCCCATCCCTCGAGCAACCGCCGGCGGTGCCGGACGACGACGGCCGGATCACGGTGGTGTCCGTCACGGTCGAAGGCCGCTCCGACCTCGCCGCCCTCACCGAACGCCTGTCCCGCATCCCCGGCGTCCTGACCTGCTCGGTCAGCCGCCCGGAGGACTGACGCCCTCGCGTCGCCCCCGGACGTGAGCACGGCGGGCCGCCGACGAGCGACCCGCCGTGCCGACCGGAGCCACTCCGGCCCCTACCTGCCTCCGCCCCGGCCGCGGCCCAGCCGCACCCCGCCGAACAGCCGCACCCCGCCGAACAGCAGGGCGGCGACGAACAGGACGATGCCGATGACGAGGAGCCACAGCAGGCCCTTCACCAGGACTCCGACGAAGCCGAACACCACCGCGACGAGCAGGATCACGAGGATCAGTGCCATGTCCGCTCTCCTCCTTCCGCTCTATCCGCTCCTTCCGTGAACGTCCCCCATCAGTCGTGCCGCTTCAGGGCACCCTTCACCTGGTCCGCGGCGCCCTGTACGGCGTCCTTGACGTCGTCGGCGGCCTGCTTGACCTTCGACTCCACCTGGTCGGCCCGGCCCTCGCCCTTGAGTTCCCGGTTCCCGGTCAGGTCGCCGGCCTTCTCCTTCGCCTTGCCGGCCAGTTCCCGCGCCTTGTTCGACAGGTCACCCATCGGTTTCCTCCAGTCCTCGGTCGACGGTGCGGCGGCACCGCACTCCCAACACCGTTTGCCCGGTTCTGGGGCTTTCATTCCCCTTCGATCGCTCTCCAGTGCGAGGAACCGGACGGCGGGATGCGGAGCAGGTCGGTCGAGACCGCCCAGAGGTGCTCGGCGATGGCGGGGTCGAGTGCCCATTCCTTGACACCGTGCGGGTGGTGCGCGAGGTCAGCGTCGTTCGGCACGGTGTAGGCCTCCCGCGAGTCGTCGAGGTAGTGGCCTCCGGAGCGGGCGAACTGCGGGGCGACGGCCGCGACCAGGGTGGTGGCGGCTCCCTGCTGGACCGTCTTGTACGTGAAGACTCCGGCGGCCTCGGCCGCATCGAGTGACGCCTTCTGCTGCGCGGTGAAGTTCCGCTGCAGGCCCGTCGCGACGCCGCCGGGGTTGACCGCGTTGGCGACGATGCCGTCGGAGGCCCACAGCCTGGTCGCCTCCACGGCGAACAGGGAGTTCGCCGTCTTCGACCGGGCGTAGGCGATCTGCGGGTCGTAGGCGCGCCGCTCGAAGTGGAGGTCGTCGAAGTCGACACCGGAGCGCATGTGCGCCGTGGAGCTGACCGAGACGATCCGCGCCCCGTCGCGCTCGGACGCTCCGCGAGCCAGGGCGTCGTGCAGGCCGACGGCGAGGCCGAGGTGCCCCAGGTGGTTCGTCGCGAACTGCAACTCCCAGCCCTCAAGGGTTCGTTCGAGGCCGCCGGTGACCACGCCCGCGTTGTTGACCAACAGGTGGAGCGGGCCGCTCCACGCGGCGACGAACGACGCGACGGAGCCCCGGTCGGCGAGGTCCAGCCGGGCGACCCGGGGGCGGATCCCTCCGGTCGAGCTCTCGATCGTTCCGGCCACGGCGTCACCCGCGTCCGTGTTCCGCACGGCGAGCGTCACCTGCGCCCCGGCCGCGGTCAACGCCCGGGCCGTCTCGACCCCGATCCCGGAGGAGGCTCCCGTCACGATCGCCCGGACTCCGGTGAGGTCGACGCCCCGGACCACCTCATCGGCCGTACTGGACGCGGTGAAGGACGTGGAGAGTGGCACGTGAGCCGTCATGACGGCGACGCTATACAAACTGAACCGAACTTGTACAGTGAGGTTTCCCGCTCCTATGCTCGCCTCATGAGCAGCCCCGAGGCCGACCCCCTGCCATCGCCCACCACCGCCGCCACCACCACGGACCGTCGGACCGTCGTGCTGGACTCCGCTCTGGCCACGTTCGCGCGATACGGCTACCGCAAGACGTCGATGGAGGAGGTGGCGCGGGTGGCGCGCATCTCCCGCCCCGGGCTCTACTTCCTCTTCTCCTCGAAGGAGGCCCTGTTCCGCGCCGCGGTCACCCAGGCCCTGTCGCGCGACCTCATGGCGGTCGAACACATCCTGGCCGACACCGGCCGCCCCCTGGCGACCCGCCTCCTCGAAGCCTTCGACCGGTGGGCGGGCCGCTACGTCGGCCCGCTGGCGCGCGATGTCGTGGTGCTGATCGAGGACAACCCCGACCTCCTCGGGGAGATCGCGGAGACCGCTCCGCGACGCTTCGAGGAGCTGATCACCGACGCGATCGCCGTCGAGTCGGGACACGGGACGGCCACCGCCGTCGCACGGACCGTGATCAGCACATCGATCGGCCTGAAGTACCAGGCCGGGTCGCGGGAGTTCTACCTCGAACGCCTGAAGGTCGCCATCGAGCTCCTGGTGCGCTGAAGGTTCACGGCTGCGGGCGACCACGCCGCAGGGGCCCCTGCGGCGTGGGGTGTCGTGGGGGGCGGCGGGTCAGGCGGTGCGGAGGAGGGTGAGCAGGCGGGTGACCTCGGTGGTGACCGCGTCGCGGCCGGCGCCGAGGTAGCGGCGGGTGTCGACCAGGTCCCGGTGGGCGTCGAGGGAGGCGCGGACGGCGGCGGTGAAGGCCTTGTTGAGGTGGGTGGCGATGTTGACCTTCGTCATGCCGTGCCGCACGGCGGCCGCGAGGTTCTCGTCGGCCACGCCGGAGGAGCCGTGCAGCACCAGGGGCACCGGGACGGCGCGGTCGAGGGCGGCTATCAGGTCCAGGTCGAGGACGGCGTCCCGGGTGAGCATGGCGTGCGAGCTGCCGACCGCGACGGCGAGGGCGTCCACGCCGGTGCTGGCCACGAAGGCGGCCGCCTCGGCCGGGTCGGTGCGGGCTCCGGCGGCGTGGACGCCGTCCTTGCCGCCGACCTCGCCGAGCTCGGCCTCGACCCAGACGCCCTCCGCGTGGCAGCGGGAGACCACCTCGGCGGTGGCCCGGACGTTGGCCTCGTAGTCGAGTGTCGAGGCGTCGAACATGACGGAGCCGAAGCCGAGTCGCACGCCCTCGCCGACGAGTTCGACGGAGGTCACGTGGTCCAGGTGGACCGCGACCGGGACGTCGGCGGCCCGGGCGACGGCGAGCGCGGCCTGGCCGATCGGGGCGAGGGCGCCGTGGTAGCGCACGGCGTTCTCGCTGATCTGCAGGATCACCGGGGCTCCGGCCCGCTCCGCGCCGGCGACGATCGCCTCGGCGTGTTCCAGCTGGATGACGTTGAAGGCGCCGACGCCGTGCCGGCCGCGGGCGGCCGGTCCGACGATCGAGCCGGTGGCTACGAGGGGCATGGTGTTCCTTACCAGGAGGAGGCAGATGAGGGTGCCGGGTAGACCGGACGGACCGTCACCTGCGGCAGCAGCCGCCGGTGGTCGGCCGGGTCGAAGCCGCCGGCGAGCGGGGCGAGGACGGTGGCCGCGGACAGGGCCACGGCCTCGGCGAGGCGTTCGGGCCAGGGGGTACCGGCCACCAGGCCGGCGGTGAGCGCGGCGACGGCGGAGTCCCCGGCCCCGGTGGGGTTGCCGCGCACGTCCTGCGGGGGCCGGGCCCGCCAGTCGCCCTCGGGGCTGCTGAGCAGCAGTCCGCCGGGGCCGAGGGAGACGGCCACCGCCCGGGCACCGGCCGCGCGCAGCTTGCGGGCCCCGGTGAGCGGGGTAACCGGGCCCGCGGTGGCGGCGAGTTCGGCCGCGTTGGGCTTGACCAGCGCCGGACCGGCGGCCAGTCCGGCGAGCAGGGCCGGGCCCTGCGCGTCCAGGACGGCCGGGACGCCCGCCTCGGTCGCGAGGGTGATGAGAATGCCGTAGGCGTCCGGGGGGACGCCGGCGGGCAGCGAGCCGGACAGTACGACGGCCTCGGCGGTGCGCAGCAGCCGGCGGTAACGGTCGGTGAAGTGGGACCACTCGTCGGGGCTGATGACCGGCCCGGGTTCCAGGTAGACGGTGGCGTCGCCGGCCGCCTCCTCGACGACGGTGACGGTGCGCCGGGTCGCTCCCCCGATCGGGACGAACTCCTCGCGCAGTCCGGCCTCGGCGAGGTCGGCGCGCAGTTGCCGCCCGGTGGCGCCGCCCGCGAAGCCGGTGGCGACGGTGTCGTGGCCGAGCGCGGCGAGCACCCGGGCGACGTTGACCCCCTTGCCACCGGCCCGCTCGGCCACCGCCGCGACCCGGTTGCTGCCGTGCGGGACCACCCGGTCGAGGCGGTAGGTGGTGTCGATGGCCGCGTTGAGCGTGACGGTGAAGATCACCGGGCACCTCCGGGGGCGGGAACGGAATCGACGGCCAGGTCGAGGGCGAGCAGTGCCGCGCCCAGGCACCCGGCCCGGTGGCCGAGTTCGGCCCGGACCAGGCGCGGCGCGGGCCGGAAGGTCAGCCGGTCGGCGAGCGCCCGGCGGAGCGGGCCGAGCAGGTCCTCGCCGGCCCGGGCCAGTCCGCCGCCCAGGACGATCCGTTCCGGGTCCAGCAGGGTGGTCGCGGCGGCCAGTCCGTCGGCCAGCGCGTGCACCGCCTCGGCCCAGATCCGTACGGCCGTCTCCTCGCCGTCGCACAGCCCGCGGTGCACGGACTCGGCGGTGGCGTCGGGGCGGCCGGTGAGCCGGGCGTAGCGGCGGGCGAGGGCGGCGGCCGAGGCGACGGTCTCCAGGCAGCCCCGGTTGCCGCAGGCGCAGCGGTCGCCGTCGGGGCGGACGACCAGGTGGCCGAGTTCCCCGGCCGCGCCGATGGCGCCGGTGAGGGCCCGGCCTTCGTGCAGGACGGCGGCGGCGATGCCGGTGCCGACCGGGACGAAGAGGAAGGAGTCGCTGCCGCGGCCGGCGCCGAGCCTGGCCTCGGCGAGGCCGCCGGCCCGGACGTCGTGGCCGAACGCGACCGGCAGGCCGAGGTGTTCGGCCAGCCAGGGGCGGATCGGGACGTCCTGCCAGGCCAGGTTGACGGCGCGCAGGACCGTCCCGGTCCGCTCGTCGACCACGCCGGGGACGACGATTCCGGCGGCCCGGGGCGGGGTGTCGGACTGGCGGGCGAGGTCGACGAGGTCGGTGGCGCAGCCGAGGACGGTGTCGATGACGGCGCCGGGGCCACGCTCGGCGCGGGTGAGCCAGCGTTCGGACCGCAGCGGGGTGCCGTCGTCGGCGACGACGGCACCCTTGATCTCGGTGCCGCCGACGTCGAGGGCGATGACGGTCACGGCTGGGCGAGGATGATCGAGCGGGTGAGGTTGCGCGGCTGGTCCGGGTCGACGCCCCGGGCCTCGGCCAGGGCGACGGCGAGGCGCTGGGCGCGGATCAGTTCGGCCATCGGGTCCAGATCGGAGCCGGTGACGGCGGTCGCCCCGGTCGCCTCGACCTGGGCGAGCAGGCCGGCGGGCGGTTCGCCGAGGAACCAGACGACCCGGCCGGGGGCGCTGATGCTGACCGGGCCGTGCCGGTACTCCATGGCCGGGTAGGACTCGGTCCAACTGCCGGACGCCTCCCGGACCTTGAGGGCCGCCTCGTGGGCGAGGCCGGTGGTCCAGCCGGTGCCGAGGAAGGTGAACTGCTCGGCGCCGACCGCACCCTCGGGCAGGTCCTGGCGCAGGGCCCGGGCGGCGTGCTCGGGCAGGTCGGTGGCGACGAGGCCGAGGTGGCCGCGGAGCAGGGCCAGGGTGGTGGTGGCGAAGCGGGTCTGCACGACGGACTTCTCGTCGGCGAAGGAGAGGTCGACGACGGTGTCGGCCGCGCCGGTGATCGGGGTGTCGAGGTCTCCGGTGATCGCCGTGGTCGGGGTGCCGGAGGTGCGGTGGAGGGCTTCGAGCACCTCGGTCGTGGTGCCGGAGCGGGTGATCGCGAGCACCCGGTCGTAGCGGCGGGTGTGCGGGTGGGCGGAGGCGGCGAAGGCGTCGGTCTCGCCGAGGCCGCTCTCCTCGCGCAGGGCGGCGTAGGCCTGCGCGATGTAGAGGGACGTGCCGCAGCCGAGGACGGCGACGCGCTCACCGGGCTGGGGCAGGCCTTCGGGATTCAACTCCAGGGCACGGGACCAGCATTCGGGCTGGCTGGCGATCTCCGCGGCGACGTGTGACATGAAGACTCCTGCGCAAAGTTGCAGTGTTCTGCTTGAAGATGAGCACAACATAGACCAATCAATCAGAATTGAACACAGGCGATCGAGTGGCCGGGGCAGGTCGCAGTCGACCCACGGAACGTCCGACAACAGGTCCGACCAGGCCTTTGATCGAATTTCGATCGTGCGATACGATTCGATCGAAAATCACTGGCTACCCTGCGGCCAGGAACGACCCGGAGGAGACACCGTGGCCATCTCGGCGGAGGAGCGTCGGGCCCGCATCCTCGACGTGGTGCGTGAGCTGGGCTCCGTGCGCGTGACCGACCTCGCCGAGCGCCTCGGCATGCCCACCGTCACGGTCCGCCGGGACGTCGCGGCGCTGGCCGAGAGCGGCCTGCTCCAGCGCTCGCACGGCTCCGTCTCGCTACCGCAGGGCGCCGCCGCCGGCCACCGCCGCCCCGGTGGCGCCGGCCCGGTCGTCGGCCTGCTGGTCCCGACCGTGGGCTCCTACTTCGACGAGATCATCGAAGGCGCCCGGTCCGCCGCGACGGCGGCCGGCGCCCGTCTGGTGCTCGGCATCTCCCCCTACGAGGCGCAGGACGACCGCGCCCAGGTGGAACGCATCCTCGGCTCCGGCGTCGACGGCCTGCTGTTCACCCCGAACTGGCGCCCCGGCACCCCGGACGAGGGCGACTGGCTCACCAAGCTCCCCGTCCCCACCGTGCTGGTCGAACGCCGCGCGGCCGCCGGGGCGGTCGCCGCCGACCTCGACGCGGTCGTCTCCGACCACCGGCACGGCGTCCTGCTGGCCCTGCGCCACCTCGCCGCCCTCGGCCACCGGTCGGTGCTGCTCGCCGCCCGCAACGACACCTGGACCGCCCACGAGGTGCGGGCCGGCTACCGGGAGGCCGCCCGGCTGCTCGGCCTGGAGACCCATCCCGTCGTCGAGGTGCACCCCTGGGGCACCGACCCGATGGCCCCGGCCGACCCCGAGTGGCTCGCCGACCGGGTCGCCGAGCACGCCGAACAGGGCGTGCGGGCCGTCCTGGTCCACAACGACCGGGACGCGATCCAGCTGCCCCAACTCCTGCGCGCCCGGGGCCTGCGGGTGCCCGACGACCTGGCGCTGATCTCCTACGACGACGTCTTCGCCTCGCTCACCACGCCCCCGCTCACCGCCGTGGCCCCGCCGAAGCAGGCCGTCGGCACCGTCGCCCTGGACCTGCTGCTACGCCGCCTCTCCACCGGCGCCGACCTCCCGGCCCACCACATCGGCCTGCTGCCGTCCCTGGTGGTCCGCTCCTCCTGCGGCGCCCTGCCCGCCCGGGGCTGACGCCGCGCCGGCCGGGCGGAGGGCCGCTCAGCCGGGGCGGAGGGCCGCCGGCGGGCGGCAGCGTGCGCCCAGCAGGATCCGGGAGAGCGGGCCCGGGACGGAGTCGATCGCTCCTCGACTGCTCGCGGAACCGGGTGGGACGACGTGGTGACCTGGGCTGCGGTGGACGGTGCCCCGGTGCTCAGGCGTCGGCTTCGAGGGCGAAGGTGTTGCCGTCCGGGTCCTGGAACCACGCGATGCGTCCGCCGCCGGCCCGCGCGGTGATGCCCCTGGCGTCGTACGCCAGCCCGTCGTAACGGACGAAGTCGACGCCGGCGGCGGTGAGTTCGTCGACGACCCGCTCGATGTCCTCGACGTACCAGACCGCCACGGTCGCCCGCGCCGTCCCCGCGGTGCCCGACTGGTACACGTTCAGCGCCGGGCCGCCACCGGAACCGTAGACCCGGCTGCCGTCGGGGATGTCGGCGCTCGGACCGGCCCGCAAGGCCCGCAGACCCAGCTTTCCTTCGTAGAAGGCGACCGCGCGCCGGATGTCGGACACGGCGACCGAAGCGCGCAGGTGGAAGTCGCTCAAGGGCATGAGCCACCCTCCCACACCCGATCCGGTACCCGCTTGGCGAACCTGTACGACCACTGCTACCTTTCCGGAGGCCGTGCAGGAGAACGAGGAGGTGGTACCCGTGAACGCAGGATCGACATGGGTGCTCCCCTCCGGGGTCACGGTCGGGCGATAGGTCGTCGTCCGGGAGCGCCTTCTCTGAGCACTCCCGAAAGGCACCACCATGCACATCACTTCTGAGCAGCGTTTCGACGACGGCGTCGTCGAGCGCGAGTTCACCCTCGGCGAGATCCCCGGCATCCTCTGGACGCCCGCGTCCGCCTCCGAGTCCGCACCGGCGCCGCTGATCCTGATCTCCCCGCCGCCGCTCGGTCTGGCCAGGATGTACCCCCGGCTGGCGGGGCGGGCCCGGTACTACGCGGCGGAGTACGGCTTCGCCTCGGCCACCATCGAGCTCCCCGGGAGCGGTGAGCGTCCCCGTTGGGCCGCCGCCGACCAGGCCCGCGCCGACCTGCGCCGGGTGATGGAGGCCGGCGAGCCGGTCACCGGCGAGATCGTCGACGCCCTGATCCTCCCGCTGGTCGAGCGGGCCGTCCCGGAGTGGCGGGCGGCGCTCGACGAGCTCCTCGCGCTGCCCGCGATCGCCGGCCCGGTCGGGTACGAGGGGGGCATCATCTCCATCGGCGTCCGAATGGCGGCGGTCGAGCCGCGCATCGCCGCCGCCAACCTGTTCGCCGGGAGTCTCGTGCCCGCGGCCGTCTTCGAGGAGGCCCGGCAGGTCACCGTCCCGCTGCACGTCCTGCTGCAGTGGGACGACGAGGGGAACCCCCGGCAGGCGGCCCTGGACCTGTTCGACGCCTTCGGCTCCAAGGAGAAGACCCTGCACGCCAACATGGGCGGGCACACCGGCGTCCCGCAGTACGAGCTCGACGCCGGGGCCCGCTTCTTCGCCCGGCACCTGAGGTGAGGCCGGACCGCCGGGCCGTCAGCAGGCGGTAGGCGGTAGGCGGCGTCGGTGAGGACGCCGCTCGTCGAGGACGGGCGCGGGCCCTCACCGGCCCGCTGCACCGCGTGCCCCTGCCGAGTCGGCAGGGGCACGCGGTGTCCGAACCCATGGGCGCTGACCGACGCGGCAGCAGGTGAGGGTCGGCGACGGGATCACCGGAACGGGCTGGACGGGACGGGCCCCGGCTCAGCGGCTGGGTCGACCGTCGAAGGACAGCCAGGACCTCAGCGACCGCGCGCCCTGCGCCAGGAGCGGCGGCAGCGGGGCCGCCGACGGGTGCCAGGGCGCCTCGTACTCCCAGCAGACCCAGCAGTCCGGCGGCAGCAAGCGCAGGCAGTCGGCGATCGGCAGCCGGCCCGCGCCGAGCGGCAGCGGGGTGAGGTCGTCCGGGCCGGCCACGTCCTTGACCTGGACGTGGCCGAGCCGCCCGACGAGCGCGGCACGGGTGGCGGCGGGGGTCTCACCGGCCAGCCAGGTGTGCAGCAGGTCCCAGAGCGCGCCCGCCGCGTCGGGCGGGACGCCGTCGAGCAGCCGGGCCACGTCGCGTCCGGCGCGGTGCGAGTCGTGGGTCTCCACCAGCACCCGCACACCCAGCCGCCGGGCCTCCTCCGCGACCGCCGTCAGCCGGCGCACCGCACGGTGGTCGGCCTCGGCCGCCGGGCCGTCGCCGCCGTGCGGGAAGACCCGGACGGCCGGGCAGCCCAGGTCGGCGGCGAGGCGCAGGGACGCCCGGAGTTCGGCGAGCACCGGCCGGTCGTCGCCGGGGGCGGCCACCCCGATGTAGCCGGCGAGCGCGATCGGGGCGATCCCGGCCGCTGCCAGGGTGGCCGCGGCGGTGCGGCGTTCGGCCGGCGTCATCGCCGGATGGACCGACTCGCCCTGCGCGCACCGCAGTTCCAGCCCGTCCCAGCCGCTGTCGGCGGCGAGGCGGACGGCGGCAGGGAGGGCGAGCCCGGGCAGGCCAAGGGTGGAGAGGGCGAGCGGCATGGCGGCCTTCCTCAGACGGCGCGGACGGTGACGGACCCGGCGGCGAGCTCGGCCCGGTGGGCGGTGCCGTCCGGCCAGGTCACGGTCAGCCGGTGGCCGTCGCGGGTCGGTTCGGCGCGCACGCCGGGCGGGTCACCGACCGGCGTCGGCGCCGCGCTGAGGCGGCCCACGGAGACGAACAGGGACGGCCCCTCCCCCGTGGCGCCGGTCAGGACGGGCACGGCCGCGGCGGGTCCGAAGGCGGTGCCGGCGGGGGCGGGGTCGACGGCGGCCCGGGTGTAGCCGTGGGCGCCGGTGAGGTCGGCGTGCAGCCGTCCGTCGGCGCGGACCCGGGCGGTCAGCCGTTCGGTGCCGGCCTCGACGGTGGCCCCGGCCACCGCCCAGCCGCTCTCCCGCACCGCGCTCCCGGACTCGGCGCCGACCACCAGGTGGGCCCGGACCTCGTGGTGGCCCCGGGTCAGGGTGAGCGAGGTGACGCCCACTCCGGTGAGCGGTTGCCCTCCGCTGCGGGGACGGTGGGCGGAGGCGGCCCAGCCCGGGCCGGTGCCCAGCGGGCGGATCCGGCCGCGTTCGGTCGGTTGCCCGGCCACGACCAGGCCGAAGTGGTTGTCGGCCGGGCCGTCGTGGACGGGGGCGGTCGCGGTGGAGTGGGCGAGCCGGGCGTACAGCGGGTCGTCGGCGTGTACCTGGTCGGCGGGCTGGTCGTCGCTGCCGTGGTTGTGCAGCCGCACCAGGCCGTCGGCGGCGGTGGACTGGACCAGCCAGCCCGGTTGCGGCAACGGCGTTACGGTGTCGGCGCGTTCGGCCGGGCCGGGCTCCTCGGTCGCGGTCCAGACCGGGTGGTCGGCGGGGAGCAGCAGGCCGAGGAAGCCCTTGCTCGCCCAGTAGGGGGAGGCGGGGCCGGAGTACTCCTGGACCAGCGGCGGGTACGCGCCGTACCAGCCGAGCGGCAGCAGGCCGTCGGGTGTCACGGCGCCCCGGTCGAGGAAGTGGCGCAGCGTGCCGGAGGCGAGCCGGCGGGTGGTGCCGGGGCCGAGCGGGGTGTGGCCGGTGAGGGCGCCGGCCCACAGCGGGGCGGCGGCGGCGAACCGGTAGGTGAGTGAGCGGCCCTGGTGGACGGGGGCGCCGTCGGCGCCGAACAGCCGGGCGTAGCCGGTGAGATGGGCTTCGAGGCGGGCGCCGTAGCGGGCGAGCAGGACGGGGTCGCCGGCGAGGTGGGCGTGCAGGACGGGGTAGAGGTGCAGGGCCCAGCCGTTGTAGTGGTCGAAGGCGCGCGGGCGGCCGTCGGTGTACCAGCCGTCGCCGAGGTACCAGCGTTCGATCCGGTCCAGGCCTCGGTCGACGGCCGCTTCGGCGGCTTCGGTCTCGATGCCGGCCTCGGCGAGGAAGCCGCCGACGGTGAGCGGGAAGAGCCACCAGTTGTTGTCGACGGGGGTGTGCCGCAGGGCGCCGGCCAACCAGTGACCGGCGCGTTGGCGGACGGCGTCGTCGAGCCGGTCCCAGAGCCACGGGCGGGTCACCCGTAGGGCGAGGGCGACGGAGGCGGCCTCGACCATGGGCTGGGAGCGGTCGGCGACGGCGCCCCAGGACTCCGGGTCGCCGTCGGCGAGTTCGCGTTCCGGGGTGGGGTGGCGGGTGCCGGCGTCGAGGCCGGCGGCGTAGCGCTCCAGCAGGCCGTGCGGGTCGGCGCCGTCGGCTCCGGCTACGCGGAGGGCGGCGAGCAGGAAGGTACGGGCGTAGCCCTCCAGTCCGTCGGAGCGCGGTCCGGAGATGCTCGGGCGGGGGCCGGGGAGGTGGATCAGGCCCTGGCCGGGGCTGGCGTACGGGCGGACGGCGGCCAGCAGGCCGTCGGCGGCGGCCTCCCAGTGGGATCTGGTCCAGCCGGTGTACGGGCTGGTGCGGCGGTCCTCGGGGGGCAGGTGCATGGGGGATCCTTCGTCGGCCGGCTGACGCGCCGCCGAATCTAGGCAGATATCGATCACTCGTCAATGTTTCTGATCGAATGATCAATCGGGGAGATCGACCGAGAGCCCCAGGAGGCCCGGCCGATCGGCGATATCAGCAGCTCATCCAGGAGGGACCGGTCCTGACGACCGACCCTGGAGAGTTTCAGGAAATCTGGATCATTCGATCAAACGGTCTTGACGGCGATCGAATGCCGGGGTCAGGATGTCCCCGCCCCGCTCGGCCCGTGCCGAGCCCTCGGGTTCCCTCCGGCGTCTGCCACCTTCACCCTGGAGCTGAACCATGCTCTCCCCCACACCCCGCCGCAGAACTCCCCGGCTCACCGCCGCCGCCGTCATCGCCCTCTCCACCACCCTGCTGGCCGGCTGCGGCGGCAGCGGAGGCCACGACGGGCCCGCCGCCGACGGAAAGCCCGTCACCATCACCTTCTGGGGCTGGGCCAAGGGCACCAAGGAGGTCGTCGCCGCCTTCAACGCCTCCCACACCGACGTCCAGGTCTCCTTCGAGGAGATCCCCTCCGGTGTGGCCGGGGGCTACGCCAAGATCTCCAACGCGGTGAAGGCCGGCAACGCCCCGGACGTCTTCAACACCGAATACCAGCAGTTGCCCGACTTCGTCAGCCAGGGCGCCGTCCAGGACATCGGCAAGCTCGTCCCGACCGAGCTCCGGAACAAGTACCTGCCCCAGGCCGTGGAGCTCACCACGCTCGGCGGCAAGACCTGGGCGCTGCCGCTGGACGCCGCGCCCCAGGCCTTCTACTACCGCAAGGACCTCTTCGAGCAGGCCGGTGTCACCGTCCCCCGGACCTGGGACGAATTCCGCACCGCCGCACAGAAGTTGAAGCAGGCGAACCCCGCGACCCGGATCGCCACCTTCTTCCCCGACGACCCCAGCCCCTTCGAGACCCTGGCCTGGCAGGGCGGCGCCCACTGGTTCGGCACCGCCGACGGCGCCTGGAAGGTCGACATCGACTCCCCCGACACCCGGCGCGTCGCCGACTACTGGCAGCAGCTGATCGACGACGACCTGGTCCGGGTGCAGCCCTCGTTCAGCCAGCAGTGGACCGCCTCCCTGCAGAAGGGCGAGACCGCCGGGTACGTGGGCGCCTCCTGGGGCGCCGGCGTGCTGAAGAGCTCGCTGCCGGACGCCTCCGGCAAGTGGGCCGTCGCCCCGGTGCCGACCTGGGACGGCACCCCGGCCAGCGGCATGCTCGGCGGCACCACCTTCGCCGTGTCCAAGGACAGCAAGAAGGCCGCGGCCGCCGTCGAGTTCTCCACCTGGGCCACCACCACGCCCGAGGGCATCAAGGCCCGGATCGCCTCCGGCACCTCCTCCGCCTACCCGGCCGCGCCCGAGCTGGTCCCGACCGCCAAGGCCGCCTTCAACACCGACTTCTACGGCGGCCAGGACGTCTACGCGCTCTACGCCGACGCGGCCAAGTCGATCCGCACCGACTGGACCTGGGGCCCGACCATGGGCGCCACCAACAACTCCCTGAAGGACTCCTTCGCCAAGCTGACCGGTGGCGGCACCATCGCCCAAGCCGACGGTACGGCCCAGCAGGCCACCACCGCCGAGCTGAAGAACCGCGGGCTCAAGGTCGCCCAGGGATGACGACCGGCACCACCTCCACGGCGGACGACCGCCACGGCTCCGTCCGCGCCGCCACCGTCAGGCGGCGCGGACGGCTCGGGGCCCCCGCCCTGCTCCTCGGGCCCTTCCTGCTCCTGTTCACCGCCTGCACCCTCGTCCCCATCGGCTACGCCGTCTACCTGAGCCTGTTCACCGAACACCGCGACGGCCTCGGCTTCGGCGACGCCGAGACCGTCTTCACCGGCCTGGGCAACTACGCCCGCGCCCTCGGCGACGACGCCTTCCGCAACGGCCTGCTGATCACGGCCGGCTACTGCCTGCTGTACATCCCGCTGATGGTCGGCCTCTCGCTCACCCTCGCCCTGCTGCTGGACTCCACGCTCTCCCGGGCCCGCCGGTTCTTCCAGCTGGCGCTGTTCCTGCCGCACGCCGTACCCGGCATCATCGCCGCGCTGGTCTGGATGTACCTGTACACCCCGGGGATCAGCCCGGTGGTCGACGCCCTCGGCTCGGCCGGCCTCCAACCGGACCTGCTCGGCCACCCGCTGCCCGCCGTCGTCAACATCGCGCTCTGGGAGTGGACCGGCTACAACATGGTCATCTTCTACGCCGCGCTGCAGGCCGTGCCGCGCGAGGTGCTGGAGGCGGCCGTGGTGGACGGCGCCGGACCGCTGCGCACGGCGCTCGGCATCAAGGTGCCGCTGATCCGCGCCTCGATCGTGATGGTCGCGCTGTTCACCCTGATCGGCTCGCTCCAGCTGTTCACCGAACCGATGATCCTGCACGGCGTCGCGCCCGGCGTGATCAGCACCTGGACCCCCAACATGTACGGCTACACGGCGGCGTTCGACCGCAACGACTACAACCTCGCGGCCGCCTCCTCGGTCCTGCTCGCCCTGCTCGCGGCCGGCCTCTCCTTCGTGGTCACCCGCCTCACCGGCGGCTCGCGGCCGAAGCGCAAGGAGACCCCGGCATGACAGCGATCGCCCCCGAACGCCCCGTGCGCACCCCGCCCCCGGGCACCCCGGCCCCGCCCCGACGCCGCCCCTGGACCCTCTCCAAGGCGGCCGTCAACGGCGCCCTGCTGCTCGCCACCGCCTACACCCTGCTGCCGCTCGGCTGGCTGCTCACCGCCGCCGCCAAGAACACCGGCGACCTGCTCGGCGGCGTGGCCCTGAGCCCCTCCCGCTGGCACCTCGGCGAGAACCTCCACCAGCTCGCCACCACGGGCGACGGCATCTACTTCCGCTGGTACCTCAACTCCCTGCTCTACGCCGGGTTCGGAGCCCTGCTCTGCGCCCTGCTCTGCGTCGCGGCCGGCTACGCCTTCCACGTGTACGCCTTCCCCGGCAAGGAGAAGCTGTTCGGCCTGGTGCTGGTCGGGGTCCTGGTGCCGACCACCGCGCTCGCCCTGCCGATGTACCTGCTCGCCTCGAAGCTGCACCTGGTCAACACCTTCTGGGCGGTGTTCCTGCCCTCCCTGGTCAACCCCTTCGGCGTCTACCTCGCCCGGGTGTTCTGCGCGGGCTACCTGCCCGGCGAGGTGCTGGAGGCGGCCCGGATGGACGGCGCCGGCGAACTGCGCACCTTCCGGTCGATCGGGCTGCCGATGGTCATGCCGGGCTTCGTCACCGTCTTCCTGTTCCAGTTCACCGCGATCTGGAACAACTTCTTCCTGCCGCTGGTGATGCTCTCCGACAACCGGCTCTTCCCGGTCAGCCTCGGCCTCTACAGCTGGAACAGCCAGACCCGGGCCTTCCCCGAGTACTACCCGCTGGTGGTCACCGGCTCGCTGCTCGCCGTGCTCCCGCTGGTGGTCGCCTTCACCGTCCTCCAGCGCCACTGGAAGGCCGGCCTGACGGCGGGGAGCGTCAAGTGAACACCCGCGAAGCACAACACCCCACTGTCGAACGGGAGTCCCCGGTGCCCACCGCACCCGCCACACCGACCGACCCGCCCGAGCACCGCACCCGCCGCCCCCGCGCGCTGCTCGCCATGGAACCCGGCCTGGCCGAGCGGCTGATCGACCCGGCCACCATGGCCCGGCTGACCGAACTCGCCGACCTCGACCCGGCCCTGGTCGCCGCCGACTTCACCGCCCCCGGCGCGGCCGCCGCCCTCCGCGAGACCGAGGTGCTGATCAGCTCCTGGGGCTGCCCGCCGCTGGACGCCGCCGTCCTCGCCGCCGCACCCCGGCTGCGGGCCGTGGTGCACGCCGCCGGTTCGGTCAAGCACCATGTCACCGCGGCCTGTTGGCAGCGCGGCATCCGGGTGAGCTCCGCCGCCGCGGCCAATGCGCTGCCGGTCGCCGAGTACACCGTCGCGGCCGTCCTGTTCACCAACAAGCGGGTATTGCAGCTGAGTTCCGCCTACCGGCGGCAACGCGACCGGTTCGACTGGCAGTCCGCTCCCGAGGCCCCCGGCAACTACCGGCGCACCGTGGGCGTCGTCGGCGCCTCCCGGATCGGGCGGCGGGTGCTGGAACTGCTGCGCCCGTACGACCTCGACCTGCTCCTCCACGACCCGTACGTCGACCCGGAGCAGGCCGCCGCGCTCGGCGCCCGGTCCGTCGGACTGGACGAACTGTGCGCCGCCGCCGACGTGGTGAGCGTCCACGCCCCCGAACTGCCCGAGACCAGGCACCTGATCGACCGCACCCGCCTGGCCGCGATGCGCGACGGCGCCACCCTGGTCAACACCGCCCGCGGCTCGCTGGTCGACCAGGACGCGCTCACCGCCGAACTCGTCACCGGACGCCTGAACGCCGTCCTCGACGTCACCGTGCCCGAGCACCTGCCCGCCGACTCCCCGCTGTACGAGCTGCCCAACGTGCTGCTCACCCCGCACGTGGCCGGCTCCCTCGGCGGCGAACTGCACCGGATGGCGGCCGCCGCGGCCGACGAGCTGGCCCGGTACGCCGCCGGCCTGCCCTTCGCCCACCCCGTGCTGCCCACCGACCTCCCCCGCACCGCCTGACCCACGCCGAGCACCACCCCGTACCACCCGTACCGCCCCGTACCACCAGAGGAGAACTCCCATGTCCCGCAAGGTCATCGGCATCGTGATGAACGGCGTCACCGGCCGGATGGGCTACCGCCAGCACCTCGTCCGCTCGATCCTCGCGATCCGCGAGCAGGGCGGCCTCCCGCTGCCGGACGGCCGGACCCTGTGGCCCGAGCCCATCCTGGTCGGCCGCAGCGAGGCCAAGCTGCGCGCCCTCGCCGAACGGCACGACCTGGCCCACTGGACCACGTCCCTCGACGAGGCCCTGGCCCACCCGCTCGCCGAGATCTACTTCGACGCCCAGGTCACCCAGGCCCGCGAGCCGGCCATCAAGGCCGCCATCGCGGCCGGCAAGCACGTCTACACCGAGAAGCCGACCGCCGAAACCCTGGACTCCGCCCTGGAGTTGGCCCGGCTGGCCCGCGAAGCCGGGGTCGCCAACGGCGCCGTGCAGGACAAGCTCTTCCTGCCCGGCCTGCTCAAGCTCAAGCGCCTGGTGGACGGCGGCTTCTTCGGCCGGATCCTCTCGGTGCGCGGCGAGTTCGGCTACTGGGTCTTCGAGGGCGACTGGCAGCCCGCCCAGCGGCCGTCCTGGAACTACCGCGCCGAGGACGGCGGCGGCATGATCCTGGACATGTTCCCGCACTGGCGCTACGTGCTGGACAACCTGATCGCCCCGGTCCGCTCGGTCTACGCCCACACCGCCACCCACCTGCCGCGGCGCCACGACGAGCAGGGCCGCCCGTACGACGCCACCGCCGACGACGCCGCGTACGGCATCTTCGAGCTGGAGGGCGGCATCACCGCCCAGATCAACTCCTCCTGGGCGGTCCGGGTGGACCGCGACGAGCTGGTCGAGTTCCAGGTCGACGGCACCGAGGGCAGCGCCGTCGCCGGACTGCGCAACTGCCGCGTCCAGCACCGCGCCACCACCCCCAAGCCGGTCTGGAACCCCGACCTGCCGGTCACCGAGCCGTTCCGCGACCAGTGGCAACCGGTGCCCGACAACGACGAGTTCGACAACGGCTTCAAGGTCCAGTGGGAGCTGTTCCTGCGCCACGTCACCACCGGCTCCCCGTACCACTGGGACCTGCTGGAGGGCGCCAAGGGCGTCCAGCTCGCCGAACTCGGCCTGCGCTCCGCCCGCGAGGGCCGCCGCCTCGACGTCCCCGCGCTGGAGCTGTGATGACCACGATCCTGCTGCCCGGCCACGGCCCGCTGCGCCTGCGCGACCCCGAGCCGCTCGACCTGCCCGCGCACCCGCCGCGCTCGCGTACCGCCTACGCCGCCGCACACGTGGTCGCCGACCCGCTCGGCGACAACGCCCCCGGCGCCCCGGCCGCCGTCGACTGGGACACCACCCTCGCCTTCCGCCACCACCTGTGGTCGCTCGGCCTCGGCGTCGCCGACGCCATGGACACCGCCCAGCGCGGCATGGGCCTGGACTGGCCCGCCACCCGCGAGCTGATCACCCGCTCCGGTGCCGAGGCCCGGGCCGTCGGAGGGCTGCTCGCCTGTGGGGTCGGCACCGACCAGCTCGCCTCCCCCGCTCCCTCGCTCCAGCAGGTCACGGCCGCCTACGAGGAGCAGCTCGCCGTCGTCGAGGCGGCCGGCGCCCGGCCGATCCTGATGGCCAGCCGGGCCCTCGCCGCCACCGCCACCGGCCCCGAGGACTACCTGACCGTCTACGGCGGACTGATCCGGCAGTCCGGCCGGCCGGTGATCCTGCACTGGCTCGGCGAGATGTTCGACCCGGCCCTGGCCGGGTACTGGGGCTCCACCGACCTCGACCGCGCCACCGCGACCGTGCTGGACCTGATCCACGCCCACGCCGACCGGATCGACGGCATCAAGGTCTCCCTGCTCGACGCCGACCGGGAGATCGCCCTGCGCCGCGCCCTGCCCGTCGGGGTGCGCCTCTACACCGGCGACGACTTCCACTACCCCGAGCTGATCAAGGGCGACGAACTGGGGCACAGCCACGCCCTGCTCGGCGTCTTCGACCCGCTCGCCCGCCGGGCCGCCGCCGCCCTGCACGCCCTGGACGCGGGCGACGTCGAACGCTACGACGCGCTGCTCGCCCCGACCGTGCCGCTCGCCCGGCACCTGTTCGGCGCGCCGACGTACCACTACAAGACCGGGATCGTCTTCCTCGCCTGGCTGACCGGGCACCAGGACCACTTCACCATGGTCGCCGGCGCCCAGAGCGGCCGCTCCACCCGCCATCTGATAGAGCTGTTCCGGCTCGCCGACGCGGCCGGCCTGCTGCCCGACCCGGAGCTCGCGGCTGACCGGATGCGCGCCCACCTCCGACTCGCGGGGGTGACCGCATGAGCAGGCTGTCGCTGAACCAGATCACCACCCGGGGGTGGAGCCTCGCCGAGGCCGTGGCGGGCTGCGCCGCGGCCGGGATCCCGGCGATCGGGCTGTGGCGCGACAAGGTCGCCGAGATCGGCGTCCCGCACGCCGCCAGGATCGTCCGGGAGGCCGGACTGGCCGTCAGCAGCCTCTGCCGGGGCGGCTTCCTCACCGCCACCGGGCCGGAGGCCGCCCGGGCCGCGCTCGCCGACAACCTCGCCGCCCTGGAGGAGGCCGCCGAACTGGGCACCGACACCCTGGTGCTGGTGGTCGGCGGGCTGCCCGAGGGCAGCCGCGACCTCGCCGGGGCCCGGGCCCGGGTCGGCGAGCTGCTCGGCCGACTCGCCCCGCACGCGGGCGACCTGGGCGTCCGGCTGGCGATCGAGCCGCTGCACCCGATGTTCTGCGCCGACCGCGCGGTGGTCTCCACCCTCGGCCAGGCCCTGGACCTCGCCGAGCCCTTCCCCGCCGAGCAGGTCGGCGTGGTGGTGGACAGCTACCACGTCTGGTGGGACCCGCAGCTGGACGCCCAGATCGCACGCGCCGGGCGCGGCGGCCGGATCGCCGCCTACCAGGTCTGTGACTGGACGCTCCCGCTGCCCGCCGACGCCCTGCTGGGCCGCGGCCACGTCGGCGACGGCCACATCGACTTCGCCGCGCTCACCACGGCGGTCGGCGCCGCCGGCTACACCGGCTGGATCGAGGTCGAGATCTTCAACGAGCGGATCTGGCGCACCCCCGGGGACCGCACCCTGGCCCTGCTCGCCGAACGCCACCGCACCCACATCGAGCCGCACCTCGCGCCGGCGGCGGGCCCGGCCCCGGCGGACGGCCCGTGAAGGTCGTCCTCGCCCCGGACTCCTTCAAGGGCACCGCGACGGCCACCGAGGCGGCCACCGCCCTCGCCGCCGGCTGGCACTCCGTCCGGCCGCAGGACGAGCTGCTCACCCGGCCGATGGCCGACGGCGGCGAAGGCACCATGGCGGCCGTCGTCGCGGCCACCCCGGGGGCCGTCGTCCGGCGGGTGCGCGGCTGCACCGGACCGGACGGACGCCCCGTCACCGGCGCCTACGCCCTGCTGCCGGACGGCACCGTCCTGGTCGAACTGGCCGTCGCCAGCGGCTTGCCGCTGATGGCCGCCCCGGCCCCGCTCACCGCCACCACCCGCGGCACCGGGCAGCTGATCACCGCGGCGCTCGCCGCCGGGGCCCGTCGGATCACCGTCGCGCTCGGCGGCTCCGCCTCCACCGACGGTGGCGCCGGGCTGCTCACCGCGCTCGGCCTGCGCCTGCTGGACGGGCAGGGCGCCCAACTGCCCGACGGCGGGGCCGCCCTGGCCGGCGCGCGCCGGGCCGACCCGAGCCGGCTGCTGCCGCCCCCACCGGGCGGGGTACGGCTGCTCACCGACGTCACCAATCCGCTGCTCGGCCCGGACGGCGCCGCCGCCGTGTACGGCCCGCAGAAGGGCGCCGGGCCGCGCGAGGTCCGCCTCCTGGAGGCGGGCCTGACCCGGCTGACCGTGGTGCTCGGCGGCGACCCCGCGTCCCCCGGCGCCGGTGCGGCCGGCGGCACCGCCTACGGGCTGGCCGCCGTCTGGGACGCCGTCACCACCCCCGGCGCGGGCGCCGTCGCCGACCTGCTCCGGCTGGACGAGGCGCTCACCGGCGCCGACCTGGTGATCACCGGCGAAGGCCGGTTCGACGCCACCAGCCTGCGCGGCAAGGCCGTGGGCGAGGTCCTGCGCCGCGCCCGCCGGGCCGGTCGGCCGACCGTCGTGATCGCCGGGGAGGCCGCCGAGCCCGCCGTGACCGCCACGGAGTCCGCCGACCCGGCGGTCCACACCCTGACCCGGCTGGCCGGATCGGCCGAGGCGGCTCGCAGCCGCCCGCTGCACTGGCTGCGCCGCGCGGGCGCCCTGCTGGCCGCCCGTTACTGAGCAACTCCCTCCCCTGCACCCACTCCCAAGGAGCCCCCCCGTGCGCCGCACCACCCTGCCCGCACTCGCCGCCGCGGCCCTCGTCGCCGCCGCGACGGTGACCGCGCTGCCCGCGCAGCCGGCCGCCGCCGAGTCCGCCCCCGGCAACGTCGCCGACCACACCCTCCAGCCGACCCCCACGATGATCATCCGACCCGGCAGCTGGCGGCAGACCAATGACGCCCTGGTCCGCGCCGACACCGACGCCGCCGTCGCCGACGGCCTGGCCGCCAAGGGCTGGAACACCGTCGCCGTCGACGACGACTGGATGATCAAGGACAACGGCCAGGACTGGGACGGCACCCAGGTCGTCCCCGCCGCCCGGCACGGCCGCGACGCGAACGGCAACCTGATCTCCTCCCCCAGCAAGTACCCCCAGGGCATCAAGGCCACCATCGACTACGTCCACGCCAAGGGCCTCAAGTTCGGCATCTACGAGGACGGCGGCGACCTCACCTGCGACGGCGGCTCCGGCAGCTACGGCCACTTCGCCCAGGACGCCGAGTACTTCGCGTCGATGGGCGTCGACTACATCAAGATGGACTACTGCTACCCGCACACCCGGACCTCCACCTCCGGCCTGCTGCTCACCACCGACCACGACGCCGACGTCGCGATCGACGCCTACCGCCAGGCCGCCCGGGCCATCGCCGCGGCCAACGCCGCCCACGGCACCCACATGGTGCTCAACTGCTCCGCCCCGGCCTACTTCAACTGGGACAACCGGAGCACCGGCTCCCCGGTCTTCCAGAAGGTCATGGCCGGGATCGGGCTCTCCTCCCAGGAGTGGCGGATGGCCGCCGACGTCGGCGGGAACAGCTGGGCCGCCGCCCTGACCAGCATCGACCAGACCGACGCCACCGCCGGCTACGCGAAGGCCGGCCACTTCAACGACCCGGACCAACTCGCCCTCGGCCAGAGCTCGATGACGGTCGCCCAGCAGCGCGCCCAGCTCAGCATGTGGGCGATGTACGCCGCGCCGCTGAACATCAAGCTGGCCGGCGCCGCCGCCTTCACCCCGCAGGTGGTCGCCGACGCGGGCAACACCGACGTCATCGCCGTCGACCAGGACCGCCTGGGCGTCCAGGCCACCCAGGTCTCCGGCGACGAGGACACCGCCGTCTACGCCAAGCCGCTGGCCGACGGGGATCTCGCGGTGGCCCTGCTCAACCGCTCCGCCACCGCGCGGACGATCTCCACCACCGGCGCCCAGGTCGGCACCTCGGCCTCGGGCTTCACCCTCAAGGACCTGTGGAGCAAGGCCGTCACCACCAGTTCCGGCGCCATCGCCGCCACCGTCCCGGCCACCAGCACGGTGATCTACCGGCTGCACCCCGACGCCGGTGCGACGTACGCCGACTGGACCACCGCGCTGAACGCGACCTCGATCAGCGACGACGACGCGGCCACGGCCGGCTCCTTCGACCGGGCCGGGGACAGCTTCTCCTCGGACGCCCTGGCCGCAGCCGGCGTGACCCGCGGCTCCACCGTCGAGGCCGGCGGCCAGACCTTCAGCTGGCCGGCCGGCGGCTCCGGGCAGTTCGACAGCATCGTCGCCCGTGGCCAGACCCTCGCCTACCCGACCGACAGCTCCACCCTCGGCTTCCTCGGCGCCTCCAGCGGCGGCGACGCCTCCGGCACGCTCACCCTCCACTACACCGACGGCACCAGCAGCCGGGCCACCCTCGGCTTCCCCAACTGGCTGACCGCCCACCCGACCGCCTTCGGCGACAGCACCGCGATCACCACCACCCACCGCGACACCCCGCACGGCCCGGACCGGTTCGGCACCCGCTACCTGGTCTCCTACGCCTCGGTCACCGTGCCCGACGGCAAGACCCTGCAGTCGATCACCCTGCCCGACGACCCGGCCCTGCACCTCCTCTCGCTGACCGACTCCTGAGGCCCCCTGCCCCACCGACCCCCTGAGGGCGGCACCGCTCCGGCGGTGCCGCCCTGCGTGGTTCCCGGCTCTCATCCGTCGGCCGGGAGCACCCGATGGACGTTGCCCCGGGTCGTGCGCAGCTTCCGGAGCACCTGGGCCACGTGCTTCTCGACGGTCCGCTGGGACAGCACCAGCTTCCGGGCGATGTCCTGGTTGGTGGCACCCCGGACCAGCAGTTCGGCCACCTCCCGCTCGCGCGGGGAGAGTTGGTCCCCGTAGCCGCGACGGGCGGGTGGCTCCGAGTCCGCGAGCCCGAGGTCGCGCATCGCCCGGCGGCAGCGTGCCGCGTCCTCGGTCGCACCGAGGCCGGTGAAGGCGTCCAGCGCCTCGGCCAGGCGTCCGGCCGCCACTGCGGGCTGCCGATGAGCCAAGGTGCGCCCCAACTGCTCGGCGGCGTCGGCCTGTTCGTACGGGCGGCCGATCTCCCGCCAGCGCCGGAGGGCGCCCTCGAAGGCTGCCGCCGCACCCTGCGGGTCGTCCGCGCGGAGCAACAGGCCCCGGGCCAGGGCGAGTTCCGCGGTCGTCGCCGGGGCGTCCCGTCCCGCGAGGCCCCGCTCCGCGTCCTCGACGAGACGCTCGGCGAAGTCCCGGCGCCCGGCCTGCAGGGCGGCTTCGACGGCCATGCGGACCAGTCCGACGGTCCTGGCCCAGGTACCGGCCTCGCGCAGTGCGGCGACGGCCGGGAGCACCAGGGCGAACGCCCCCTCCGGGTCGTGCCGCGCGAGCCGGACGGCGGCCCGGCCGGCCGCGACCCACAGCACGTCGCTGACCTGGGCGTGCCGCTCCGCGTAGCCGGAGGCCGTTCCGAGGTGCTCGACGGACTGCCGGAACTTCCCTTGAGCAAAGGAGAGTTGGGCAAGTATCTGCTCCTCCTTGAGGTCGAAGAGCGGCGCCATGTCGGGATACTCCGCGCGCAGCCCGGTCAGCTGTTCCTCGATGCCGACCCAGCGACCGGCCAGGAACTCCAGGTGCAGGAGCCCGAGCCGGCTGAAGCAGGCCAGGCTCGTCAGGCCGAGCTGTTCGGTCAGTGGCCGGCATTCGGCCAGCAGTTGCCCGGCGCGCCGGTCGTGGCCGGTCTCGATGGCCATCCTGGCGGAGTTGTACAGCGCCCGGGCGGTCTGCCGAACGACCTCACCGGTCTCGCCGCCGCGCGGCAACCGGTCCAGCGGTTCCCAGGCGCCGGGCTCGCCGTCCCGGACCATCAGGCTCAGCCGGGTGGCCTGGAGGGCGGCCCGGGTTGCCGCGTCGTCGCTTCCGCTCTCGCGAAGCGTCCGATCGGCCCGGTCGAGCCAGCCCCGGGCCCGGGCCGTGGCGCCGTCGCGCTCGGCCACCGCCAGCGCGGCCATGGCTCGCGCCGCCAGCACCGGTCGCTGTGCCAACTCCCCTACGGCTTCCTCCAGTTCGTCGAACCCCGAGCGATCTCCGAGCTGGTTGATGGTCAGCAGCCCAAGGGCGAGCCTGATCTCCCCACGCACCGGAACGGGCAGGCGCACGTCCCCCAGCAGCCGCCGCAGGAGGGCCGCGCTCGCGGTGAAGTCCGCCCCGTTCACGGCGAGCCGGGCGAGCGCGCGGGCCACCCGCACCCGGCGTTCGTCCGGCAGCTCCGGCCGGTCGAGGAGGTGGCGCAGCAGCGTCGCGGCAGTGCCGGTGTCCCCGAGTGCCGTGGCCTCCTCGGCGGCCTCCTCGGCCCGGTCGTACCAGGCCGTGAGGTCGCCGGCGGCGAGGGTGTGGTGGGCGATCTGCACCAGCGGCGGCGGGGACCAGCTCCGGAGCTCGTCGACCGCCCGCGCGTGCAGCCGGGTCCGGGTGGGCGCCGGAACGTGCTGGTACGCGACCTGTTGGGCCAGGGCGTGGCGGAAGACGTACCGTCCCGGCTCGCCCTCGCGCAGCACGGCCGCGCGGAGGGCGGCGGCGACCCCCTCCGCGCCGGGGCCCGGATCCAGCCCGGCGACCCGGCTGAGCACGGGCTCCGTGCTCGGGACGGCCAGGACGGCGGCGGCCGCGACGATCGCCGTCCCCGGTGCGGGCAGCGCGTCGAGCCGTCCGGTGACCGCCTCGCTCAGACCGGTCGGTACGGCGGCACGGCGGAGTCGGGCGACGAGGTCGCCGCGCTCCCGGCTGCCGGCCGGTTCGCACAGGGTGATCAGGTCCTCCTCGGCGACCAGCGGCAGGCCGTCGCTGCGGATGTACAGCGCCTCGCCGAGCCCGGCCGCCCCGGGCCGCCCCAGCGCGGCCTCGGCCAGCTCCCGGACGTCCGGCTCGGTCAGCCGCTCCAGTCGGATCGAGGTGCCGCCGACCCCGGGCGGACGGCTGTACGCGGTGCCCAGGACGGAGGTCCCGGCCGGCAGGTCCTCCGCCCGGTGGGTCAGCACCAGGCCGAGTTGCTCCGGCACGTCCCGCGCGAGCAGCAGGAGCAGCTCACGGGTCGCCTCGTCGGCCCAGTGCAGGTCCTCGATCACGAGGACCACCGGCCCGATGGCGGTGAGCAGGGACCGGACGGCCTGGGCGATCTGGTGCCGGTGGACCCGCGCCTCGTCCGGGATGCTCTCCGGCGGCGGGGGCAGGCGGTCCGCGAGGTCCGGCAGCAGCGGCGCGAGCGCACCGGCCGTGGGCGGGATGCCCGCCACGCCCGGGAGCAGCGGGCCGGTCCCGCGCAGCGCGTCCACCACGGGCCCGTACGGGAACGGTTCGCGCAGCGGGTGGCAGAGCCCGATCAGCACCGGGCGCCCCTCCGCGGTCAGGACCGCCGACGCCTCGCGGACCAGCCGGGACTTGCCGATGCCCGCCTCGCCCTCGACCAGGACGACCGCGGGCGGCCGCCTGACCGCGTCGAGCAGCGCCCGGAGCTCGCGTCCCCGCCCGACGAGGGCGAAGCCCCGACCGGGCCCTCCGCCGGCGCCGGGTCCGGCAGTCCGCGCCACGCGATCACCGCCTCTCCCGGTCACGCTAGCCCGCGCCCGGACCCCCGGCAAACAGACCGGGGTCCGGGCGAACCGGCTGGTCAAGCGCGTGCGAGGGGCACGGGGAGGGTGGCCACGACCCTGGTCCCGGTGGCGGAGAGGAAGGCCAGCCACCCGCTGGTGGCGTGCGCCACCAGGTCCAGCCCCCGCCCGAAGGCCGCTCCGGCGTCCTCGGGCACGCGGCGCGGCGCCTGCCGGACCCGCCACCGGCCGGAGTCCTTGACCTCGACCGTCAGCTCCCCTCCGTGGTAGGTGATCAACACCGTGACGTCCGGGCTCCCGCTGTGCAGCACCGCGTTGGAGACCAGCTCGGTCACCACCAGTTCCAGGGCGTCGACGGTGGTCCGCGGCACCGACCACCGCAGGGCGGTGTGCCGGGCGAACCGCCGCATGGCGGGGACGGCCTGCTCGGTCGCGGCCATGCTGCTGGCCGCGACCGTCACCGGAGGTGGCGGGGTCGCACCCCGCGGACGGGAACGGACGGAGGGGCGGGGGGAGGCCTCGACGGTGAGCACCATGAAACTCCTGGATCGTCCCGCCGTCGCTGTACCGGCGGGCTTGCTTCGACCGTGCGCCGGAAGGGGCGGCCGGGGCAAGGGGTGCGGCCGTGAATGCGTATACCCAAACCGGGCGGCGGCGGCCGCTGGGTAGCCCGCTCTCGGTGCGCGGGCGCGCCGGTCCACCGCGAGCGCGGTGGCCGAAGCCGCTCCGGTGGCCAAAGCCGCTCCGGTGGGCGGACGGTCCCGGGCGGGTGCGGTCAGTCGAGCGACTGCTCGGCCCAGATGGTCTTCCCCCGCGGCGAGTAGCGGGTGCCCCAGCGGTCGGTGAGCTGGGCGACCAGGAACAGGCCGCGCCCGCCCTCGTCCTCGTCCGCCGCGTAGCGCAGGTGCGGCGAGGTGCTGCTGCCGTCGGAGACCTCGCAGATCAGGCCGCGGTCGTGGAGCAGGCGCAGCCGGATCGGCGGGCGGCCGTAGCGGATGGCGTTGGTGACCAGCTCGCTGAGGACCAGCTCGGTGGTGAACACCGCCTCGTCCAGGCCCCAGCGGATCAACTGCGCCGTCGCTCCGGCCCGTACGGCGGCGACCGCCGCGGGGTCGACGGGGACGTCCCACTCGGCGATCCGGTCGGCGGCCAGCCGGCGGGTGCGGGCGACGAGCAGCACGACGTCGTCGCCGTGCCGGTCCGGCCGCATCGCCTCCAGGACGGCGTCGCAGGTCTCCGCCGGGGTGCGGCCGGGGTGGGCGAGGGCGGCGGCCAGCACGGCGAGTCGGTCCCCCGAGCTGTCCTCAGGCCGTTCACCCGTGAGCAGCCCGTCCGTGAACAGCACCAGCCCGCTGCCCTCGGCGAGGGTCAACTCCGCGCTGCGGAAGGGCATTCCACCGATGCCGAGGGACGGCCCGGCGGGCAGTTCGGGGTAGTCGACGGTGCCCTCCGGGTGGACCAGGGCGGGCGACGGATGTCCGGCCCGGGCCAGCACGCAGGTGCCCCGGGTGGGGTCGTAGACCGCGTACAGGCAGGTGGCACCGGCGACCGGGGCCTCGTCGTCCGCCTCCTCCTCGATCAGGGTGACCAACTCGTCCAGGTGGCCGAGGAGTTCGTCCGGCGGCAGGTCGAGGGTGGCGAAGTTGCGGACGGCCGTGCGCAGCCGGCCCATGGTGGCGGCGGCGTGCAGGCCGTGGCCGACCACGTCGCCGACGACCAGGGCGACCCGGGCGCCGGGCAGCGGGATGACGTCGTACCAGTCGCCGCCGACCCCGCTCCGCGCGGGCAGGTAACGCGCCTCCACCTCCAGGGCGTTCTGTGCGGGGGTGGCGCCCGGCAGCAGGCTGCGCTGGAGGGCGACGGCCACCGCGTGCTCGCGGGTGAAGCGCCGGGCGTTGTCGATGCAGACGGCGGCGCGGGCGGCCAGTTCCTCGGCCAGCGCCAGGTCGCCCTCGTCGAACGGCCCGCTCCCGCGCAGCCGCCACAGGTTCACGATGCCGAGCAGGAGGCCGCGGGCCTTCAGCGGGACGGTGATCAGCGAGCCGAGCCCGTGCTCCAGGGTCTCCCGGGTGCGCTGCTGGGTCCGCCACCCGGGATCGGCGGCGAGATCGGGGACCAGGACGGGCCGGCCGCTCACGAAGCCGACCGCCGGCGGGGTGGGGGCCGCGAAGCCGATCAGCTCGCCGGTCCGGTAGAGCGGGGAGTCGTCGGGGGCGCCGCTGCGTGCGACCCGGCGCAGCTCCACCGGCGCCCCGGCGACGGGCGGTGGCGGCTCCTCGCCGTGCAGCACGGGGTCGGCGAGGTCCACCGAGGCGTAGTCGGCGAAACCGGCCGTGGCCAGTTCGGCGAGTTCGCGTGCCGTGGTGGTGACGTCGAGGGTGGTACCGACGGCCGCGCCCGCCTCGTACAGCAGGCGCAGCCGGTCCTGCGCGACCTCGGCC
The DNA here is from genome assembly GCF_040303245.1 of Kitasatospora sp. NPDC096077. Taxonomy (NCBI): domain Bacteria; kingdom Bacillati; phylum Actinomycetota; class Actinomycetes; order Kitasatosporales; family Streptomycetaceae; genus Kitasatospora; species Kitasatospora sp. NPDC096077. The sequence continues at coordinate 109,521 of NZ_JBEOSV010000001.1, forward strand.
CGACCGGCCAGGGCGCGCAGTTCGGTGGAGTCCCGCAGGGTGGCCACGCTGCCGGCCCCGGCCGGGCGGACGTTCACGGCCAGCAGCCGTGGCCCGGCGGGGAGCATCCGGTCGTCGACGGCCCGGTGGGCGAGCAGGAGCGCCGCGGTCCGCTCGTCAAGGCCCAGTTCGGTGACCGGTCGGCCCTCGGCGTCGGGCGGGAGGTCGAGCAGGCGGCGGGCCTCGTCGTTGGCCAGCAGCAGCCGGTCCCCCTCGCCGACGATCAGGACGCCCTCGCGGACGGCGTGCAGCACCGCGTCGTGGTGCTCGTACATCCTGGTCATCTCGGCCGGTCCGAGCCCGTGGGTCTGCCGACGCAGCCGACGGACGGCGTAGCCCGTGACGCCCGTGGCCAGCGCGAGCGCGACCAGTCCCGCCCCGATGACGACCGGCAGCTCCCGCCCGGCCAGGCCGTCGGCGCGGTCGACGGTCCGGCCGGGGGCGTGCGCGAAGGCCTCGGCGGCGGCCGGCGACCGGGCCCGCACCTCCTGCCGAGGGTCGGTACGGGCCTGCAGCACCAGCGCGACCACCGCGGCCACGACCAGCAGCAGGACGACCAGCACCTGCACCAGGAGCACCGGCCCGGCGACGCCGCCGAGCACCGCCCGTACCCCACCGGGACGGCCGGGACGGGCGTCGTGGCGCGGCTGACGACGGTTCGGCTTCTCTCGCATGCCCTTGTCTTACCGCCCGGGCCCGCCTGCGCCCCGCCCACCACACCGGCGCCCGTCGCGACCGAACCCGGTCCGACCAGCATCGATCGCGGGTGGCCGGGACGACCACCGCCCCCGGCCGCTGCCGGCCGGGCGGTCGCCATGACGGACTACGAGGGCCTGGGCACCCACGGCAACCACCCGTACCTGCTCGGCGAGTGCGAGGGCGCGGCATCATCGACATCGCCGGGGCGGCCGCCCGACCGCCCTTCACCGCCGGTCGGATCTCCGACCGGTACTCGACCGCATCGACCCGGACAACGCCGTCCAGGTGGTGGCCTACGACAAGGGCGTCGTGGCGACCCCGGATCCCGCCTCGCCCGGCGAGCATTCCGGCCTGCTCGTCGACCCGGCCGAGGTCGACGCGCTCGTTCGGTGGAGCGGGACGCTGCTGAGCCGAGTCCCTGCCGAGGCGGGCCGTGACGACACGTCGTGCGGCTTCCCGTCGACATCCGCCTCCTTCTTGCAGAGTTGTGTCCGGTTTGTCACAGCTCGAAGGAGGCCCTGATGTCCCTGCCCACCCGGCCGCCCACCCCAGCGGGGTGAGCGGGTCCACCGCGGGCGCGGTGCCGACGCTGGAGCTGGCGGACATCCAGGGCACCGTGCTGCGTCGCCGCCCGGACGACTACCACGGCACCTACCTGCTCTACCGGATCGACGACCCGGCCGCGGCCAAGCGCTCCCTGCGCGACGTCCTGCCGAAGATCACCAGTGCGGCGGACTGGGAGAAGCCCCGCCCGTTCACCCTCAACATCGCCTTCTCCTACCGCGGCCTGGCCCGGCTGGGCCTGCCCCCGGACGCGCTCGCCTCCTTCGCCCCGGAGTTCCGGGCCGGCATGGTCGCCCGCAAGGAGGTCCTGGGCGACTCCGGCGCCAACGACCCCGCCCACTGGACCCCGCCGCTCGGCGGACCCGAGGTGCACATCGGAGTGATGATCATCTCCGGCAGTCCCGGCGGGCTCCGCGAGCCGGTGGAGGCGGCCGGGCGGCTGACCGGGGTGAGCCTCGTCTACCGGCTCGACGTCGGCGTCCCGGTCACCGGCCGCGAACACTTCGGCTTCCGCGACGGCATCTCCGGTCCGTACCTGATCGGCAGCGTCGAGGAGCCGCTGCCCGGCCAGGACCACGTTCAGCCGGGCGAGTTCGTCTTCGGTTACCCGGACGAGTCGGGGTCGGTGCCGAACGGGCCCGCCCCGGAGGTGCTCGGCCGCAACGGCTGCTACCTGGCCTTCCGCCAGTTGCACGCGGACGTCGCCGCGTTCCGCAGGTACCTGCGCGAGCACGCCCGCTCACCCGAGGACGAGGAGCTGCTCGCCGCCAAGGTCGTCGGCCGCTGGCGCAGCGGTGCGCCGCTCGCCCTGGCGCCGGAGCACGACGATCCGGACCTGGGAGCCGACCCGCTGCGCAACAACGACTTCCGCTACCGGGACGACCCGCGGGGCCTGCTCGTCCCGTGCGGCTCGCACATCCGGCGCGCCAACCCGAGGGACGGCCTCGCGGACACCGTGGTGCAGACCCGCATCCACCGGGTGCTGCGGCGCGGGGCTGCGTACGGGCCGCTGCTGCCGGAGGGCGTGCTGGAGGACGACGGCGCGGAGCGCGGGATCATCTTCGTCTTCATGGGCGCCAGCCTGTCCCGGCAGTTCGAGTTCGTGCAGCAGGTGTGGCTGAACGACGGCGACTTCGCCGGCCTCGGCGCCGAGCAGGACCCCCTGGTCGGCAACCGCGACGGCGCCGGTGTGCACACCGTCCCCGCCCGGCCGGTCCGGCGCCGGCTCACCGGGCTGCCCCGGTTCGTGACCGTACGCGGCGGCGAGTACCTGTTCCTGCCCGGCCTCACCGCGCTCGAATGGCTCACCACCCTGCCCGACCCGACCGTCGACCCATCCACCCCGGAGGACACCAAGTGACGGCCCCAGAGCTGGACTTCACCCCCGTGCGGTACTCACCCGAGATCGACCCGCCGGAACCCGACTTCGAGCGGAGCCTGGCGAAGTGCCTCGACGTCGTCGAGGACTTCGAGCGGAACTCGGTCCAGGGCGAGGGCGAGAACCGGGCCGTGCGCTTCGCCCACGCCAAGGCCTACGGACTGGTCCGCGGCACCTTCGAGATCCTCGACGGCGTACCGCCCGCGTACGCCCAGGGCGTCTACGCCCGGCCCGGAACGCACGACGCCCTGGTCCGCTACTCCAACGGGCTCTCCCACCTGGGCGCCGACCGGATGCTGGGCAACGTCGTCGGCATGGCCACCAAGGTCTTCGGGATCGACTCGCGGACCACCCTGCCGGACGAACCGGTCAGCCGCACGCTGGACTTCAACATGATCAACGGGCCGATCTTCTTCTGCAACACCGCGGCCCACTACACCTTCCTCTCCAAGCTCTTCATCGACCTGCCGAAGTACCGTCTGGACGGCCGCCGGGGCAACCACCGGATGTACTACGACTGGGTCACCGGCTACGGCACGCTGCCCCCGGAGCAGTGGGCCTGGGACGAACTCGGCGCGCTGCTGCGGCTCGGCGCCCGGGCCCGCTGGCAGAACCTGCTGCTCTCCTCGTTCTTCTCGATGGGCGCGGTGCGCCACGGCGACCACGTGGCCAAGCTCCGGATCCGCCCGACCGACGCCTCGGCGGCCCGCGTGCGGCTGCGCGACCTCGACCCGAACAGCCGGGACGAGGTGTTCCGGCCCGCCCTGGTCGACGAACTCGCCGACGCGGACCACGAGTTCGACTTCCAGGTGCAGCTGTGCGCCGACCTGCGGACGATGCCGGTGGACGACCTCACCGTCGAATGGGAAGAGCACGAGTCCCCGTTCGTGACGGTCGCCAGACTGCGCTTCCCCCGCCAGGACATCGGCGACGCGGCCAATCTGGTCGCCGCGGACGGCCTCTCCTTCACGCCGTGGCGCTGCCCGCCCGAGCACGTGCCGATCGGCCCGATCCAGACCGTCCGCAAGGAGGTCTACCGGCGCTCCTCCGTACTGCGCCACGACCTCAACGGCCAGCACCGCGCCGAGCCCGCCTCGGCCGCCGACGTGCTGCCCGGCCATGAATGACGACCTACGGAAAGGCAACCGCATGTACGACTTCGACCCGAAGACCTATCAGCCGATCTCTCCCGACGTCCCGGTCGAGGAGATCGCCAAGGCGTTCCAGCATCCCCGCCAGCAGACCGAGGGCGTCGGCCTGCGGGCGGTGAACCGCTCGGAGTTCACCCTGATCGCGCCGGTCATCCAGCCGACCGGGCCGGCCGTCTTCCGGGAGCGCGCCGTGAAGGCCTGCATCGAGGCGCCCTACTGGGAGAACCGCCTCGGCACGGTGCACGACCTGCGGGTCGCCCTGGTCAACGACGGTCAGCAGGTGCTGTTCTGCGCGACCTACAGCGACGAGTTCAAGCCCTATGTGCTGGACGTCATCCGCTTCGCCACCCCCTGGATCGACCACATGTTCACCGATGTGGCGCTCGGTTACCCGGGCCTGCAGTCGGAGGACGCCATTCCCTACATCGCCAAGTACCAGGTGCAGGCCAGCGTCTGGTACGGCGGGCCGAACCCGGAGGCCAGCCCCAGGGACATCGGCAAGGCCATCGCGGTGGCCGGGGCCTTCGACAACCTCCTGGACGCCGCCCAGAGCTGATCCCCCGCCGACGCCGGCGGCCGGGGCCCGGTCCTGATCGGCGTCCCCGATGAGGACCGGTCCGGCCGATCCGGCGGTCCCCGCGGGCGATGAGGCGGGGTTGCCAGGGAGTGACCCGCCGTGAAGACTGTGGCGGGATCCGGGCGGGGAGACTCCGTGTGGAGGACGACACACCCGTCACGCCCGTGGGTCGCGACTCAGGAGGACCGGTGCTCGGAGTTCAACCAGGCAACGTGCCGACGCTGTTGGAAGAGATCTCCGGCCGGTGGCAGCACCTGCGCGAGGCCGGGCCGGTGCGGTACGACGAGGGCCGCGACCAGTGGCAGGTGCTGGACCACCGGAACGTCGCCGCGGTGCTGTCCGACCCGGCGACCTTCTCCTCCGACCTCGCCGCCCTGGCGCCGACCCAGGAGGACTTCGAGACCTTCCGGCAGGGCAACTTCGTCGGCATGGACCCGCCGGAGCACCGGCGGCTGCGCGCCCTGGTGAGCCAGGCGTTCACGCCGCGGGTGGTGGCCGGGATGGAGCCGCGGATCGAGGCGCTGTGCGCGCGCCTGCTGGACGAGGTCGCCGACCACGACCGGTTCGACCTGGTCGACGCGCTGGCCTACCCGCTGCCGATCATCGTCATCGCGGAACTGCTCGGTGTCCCGCCCGAGGAGCACCGGCTCTTCCAGGAGTGGGCCGCCGTCCTGTTCGGCGGCGACCAGCTCGGCGAGAACCCCGACATGGCCGACCTGGCGAAGGCGCTGGAGGCCATCGCCCCGACCGTCCGCGCGATGAACGGGTACGTGCTGGAGCACATCCGCCGCCGCCGCGCCGACCCGGGGGACGACCTCACCAGCCGGCTGATCGCCGCCGAGGTGGACGGCGAACGGCTCGCGGACGAGCAGATGGTCGGGTTCGTCGCCCTGCTGCTGGTCGCGGGGCACGTGACCACGACCGCGCTGCTGGGCAACGCGGTGCTGGCCTTCGACCGGCACCCGGGGACGGACGCCGCACTCCGGGCCGATCCGGGTCTGCTGCCCCCGGCCATCGAGGAGGTGCTGCGCTGGCTGCCGCCGTTCCCCGAGCTGGGGCGCCGCATCACCCGGCCCGTGGTGCTCGGCGGCCGGGAACTGCCCGCCGACGCGATGCTGACGGTGCACCTCGGCAGCGCCAACCGTGATCCGTCCCGGTTCGAGGCGCCCGAGACCTTCGACGTCGCCCGCCGGTCGAATCCCCACCTGACCTTCGGCCACGGCATCCACTTCTGCTTCGGCGCTCCGCTGGCCCGGCTGGAGGGGCGGATCGCCCTGCGCATGCTGCAGGACCGGTTCCGCTCCCTGGCCGTCCCGCGCTACGAGGACGTCGAGTACCAGAACCCCGCCGTGCTCCTCGGGGTGCGCCGGCTGCCGGTCGAGGTCGTCAGGGCGTAGCGGGAGGGGACCGCCACGAAGGCCGGGCCTGCGGGCGTGACGGGATCCGCCTGTGCCTCACCGGCGTATCCGATCGTTCGAACGACACCGGACCCGGACGCCCTCCAGGGTCGAGGCCACAATGAGCCCCAGGGTCCACCCCGCCCACCGTCCCCGCCCCGCCATGCCCGTGCCCTCGTGCCCGTGCCCTCGTGCCGACCCGGCTCCCCGGGGCCGGGCGGGGTCAGCGGCAGAGCGCCGCGTCGACCGCGTCGATCATGTGCTGGGTGGTGGCCGCGTCCGGGACGGTGGTGACGGCGATGTCGACGGCCCGGCCGTCGTCCGTGACGCCGCCCCGGGTCCGGTGGGCCACCGAGGTGCCGCCGTGGCCCCAGACCAGGCCGCCGCAGCTCAGCGGCCTGCTCTGGATCCCCAGGCCGTAGCGGACGCCGTGGCCGAGCATCTCGGCCGGGACGGTGGTGCGCATCTCGGCGAGCTGGGCGGCGGGCAGCAGGCGACCTGCCAGGAGGGCGCCGTAGAAGGTGTTGAGGTCGGTGTTGGTGGACACGACCGCCCCCGCGGCCCAGGCCATCGACGAGTCCATGTCGGTGTAGTCGATCGACGCTGCGTCCGGGCCGGTGCGCAGGTAGCTGTGCGGGTGGGCCTCGCGCAGGGCGGTCTCCCCGGTGGCCGGGACGTAGGTGTGGCGCAGGCCGATCCGGTCGATGACGCGCTTGGTGACCTCCTCGCCGTAGGGGCGGCCGGTGACCTTCTGGATCAGCAGGCCGGCCACCAGGTAGTTGGTGTTGCTGTACGCGAAGTCCGTCCCGGGGGCGAACAGCGCCTTCTGGGCCAGTGCCCCGTCGAGGAGTTCGCGCGGTTCGAAGTAGCGGTACTGGATGGTGGTGAAGTCGGACAGCGCGGGGGCCTCCATGTACTCGGGCAGGCCGCTGGTGTGCTGGAGCAACTGGCGGACCGTGATGTTCCGGCCGTCGATGCCGTCGCCGCGCAGCAGACCGGGCAGGTAGGTGTCCACGTTCGCGTCGAGGTCGACCTTGCCCTCGGCGACCAGCTGGAGGACGACGACGGCGGTGAACGACTTGGTGTTGCTGCCGATCCGCACCTGCCCGTCCACCGGGACCTTGGCCTTGGTGGCCAGGTCGCCGACGCCGGCGGTGTAGGTGCGGCTGCGGCCGTCGCGCCCCTTGACGGTGGCGAGGGCGGCGGGCACCCCGTCCTTCTGGACCAGGGCGTCGAGGCGCTGCTGCACGAGGTCCGGGCGCGGTGCGGCGGAGGCCGCGGTCGGGGCGAAAGCGGTCAGCGCGAGCCCGGCGGCGGCTGTGGCCGCCGTGGCGTACCGCACCATGCGGATGCGGTGCGCCGTGCGCTGCGGGGTGTTGTCGGTCATCGGGACTCCACTGCTGGGAAGAGGAAGGACGGAGGTGCGGCAGGGTGGCCGGCGCCGGTCCTCGGCGCCGGCCACCCGGGGGACGGTCAGCGGCAGAGCGCCTCGTCCACGGTCTGGTCCACGTGCTTGCCGGTGTCCTCGTCGCCCGGGATCGTGGTCACGGCGACGTTCACGGAACGGCCGTCGTCGGTGGTGCCGCCGAAGGTCGCGAAGCCCGGGATCCCCCCGCCGTGGCCCCAGGAGAGCCCGCCGCACGGGAGCGGACGGCTGATCAGGCCGAGGCCGTAGCGGTGGCCGGGGCCCAGGGAGTCGGCCGGGACGGTGGTGCGCATCTGGGCGAGCTGGGCCGCGGGCAGCAGTCGGCCGCCGAGCAGCGCCTCGTAGAACCGGGTGAGGTCGGTGTTGGTCGAGACCATCGCGCCGGCCGCCCAGCCCCAGGACGGGTCCAGCTCCGTGTAGTCGCGCAGCGACCCGTCCGCGGTGCGCTGGTAGCCCTTGGGGTGGGCCTCGTGGATCGTCATGTCCCCGGGGACGGGGAAGTAGGTGTGGCGCAGGCCGATCTTGTTGATGACGCGCTTGGTGATCTCCTCGCCGAGCGGGCGTCCGGTGACCTTCTGGATGATCATGCCCGCCAGCAGGTAGTTGGTGTTGCTGTACGCCCACTGGGTGCCGGGCGCGAACTGGGCCTTGTGGGTCAGCGCGGCGTCGAGGAGTTCGCGCGGCTCGGCGTACCGCTGGGGGTCCTTGAGCACGGCCTGCTGGTCCACGTAGTCGGGCAGGCCGCTGGTGTGCTGGAGCAGCTGGTGGACCGTGATGTTCCGGCCGTCGATGCCGTCGCCGCGCACCAGGCCGGGCAGGTAGGTGTCCACGTTCGCCTCCAGGCCGATCTTGCCCTCGGCGACCAGCTGGAGGACGACGACGGCGGTGAACGACTTGGTGTTGCTGCCGATCCGCACCTGCCCGTCCACCGGGACCTTGGCCTTGGTGGTCACGTCGCCGACCCCGGCGGTGTAGGTGCGGGTACGGCCGTCGCGGCCCTTGACGGTGGCGAGGGCGGCGGGCACCCCGTCCTTCTGGACCAGGGCGTCGAGGCGCTGCTGCACGGAGTCCTGCCGTGGTCCGGCGGAGGCCGTGGCGGCCGGTGCCAGGACGCCGGCCACCACGGCGGCGGCCACGGCGGTCACGGTCGCCGCCACCCCGCACCGGCGACCGCGGAGGAGGGTCGGACGGTGCTGCTGAACTGCGTTTTCGTTCACGGGAAAGCCCCTCTGGGTAGGGCGCCGGAGCTCTTCTCGGCGCCCTCCAAGAGGACCATCCGACGGACCGTCAAGCCGTCCGCGCGGAGGACGAAACCGCACCCGGGAACGTGCTCCGGGTCGGGGCCGGACCCGGGACCGTACTCCCAGGGCCGGGGAGTCTGCTGCCGGTCGTCACCGCGCGGATCCGGAGTCGGTGTTCGGAGTCTCCGCTCTGCGGAACCTGTCGCCGCCGACCACCCAGCGGCCCCGGCGCATGACGGCGACCAGGTCGTAGCTCTCGGAGTCGACCACGACCAGGTCGGCGAGCTTGCCGGTCTCCAGCGAGCCGATCGAGTCGGCGAGGCCGAGCAGCCGGGCCGGGGTGGTGGAGAGCGAACGGACGGTCTGATGGAGGGTCAATTCATGTACTGTCATGGATCTTTGGAAGACCCGGTCCAGGGTGAGGGTGGAGCCGGCGATGGAGCTGCCGTCGGGGAGCATGGCGACGCCGTCCTTGACCTCGACCTGGAGGGGGCCGAGGGGGTAGAGGCCGTCGCCCATGCCGGCGGCGCCCATGGCGTCGGTGATCAGGGCGACCCGGTCGGCGCCGGCGGTGCCGTAGGCGAGGTCGAGGACGGAGGGGTGGAGGTGGACGCCGTCGTTGATCAGCTCGACGGTGACGCGTTCGTCCTCCAGCAGGGCCACGATCGGTCCGGGGGCGCGGTGGGCGATGCCGGGCATGGCGTTGAAGAGGTGGGTGGCGACGGTGGCGCCGGCCTCGACGGCTTCGAGGGTGGTGGGGTAGTCGGAGTCGGTGTGGCCGACGGCGGCGATCACGCCGAGGTCGGCGAGCATGCGCACCGAGTCGAGGCCGCCGGGGAGTTCGGGGGCGAGGGTGACCATCTTCGCGTGGCCGCGGGCGGCGTCGACGAGCTTGCGGACCAGTGCGGGGTCGGGGTCGCGCAGCAGGTCGGGGCGGTGGGCGCCGCAGCGGTTGTGGGAGATGAAGGGGCCCTCGAAGTGGATGCCGGCCAGGACGCCGTCCTCGACGAGTTCGGAGAGGACGGCGGCCTGGCGGGCGAGGTCGTCGATCTCGCCGGTGACGGTGGAGGCCATCGTGGTGGTGGTGCCGTGTTCGAGGTGGGTGCGGGCGGCGAGCAGGGCCTCCTCGGCGATGCCGGAGGCGTAGGAGGCGCCGCCGCCGCCGTGGACGTGCAGGTCGACGAAGCCGGGCACGACGGTGTGGCCGGTCAGGTCGAGGTCGCCGGGCTCAGGGGCCCCGCCGCTCGCCCCACTCGTGATGGCGGCGATCCGGTCACCCTCGACGGCCAGGCGGTCGCCCTCGACGACGCCGCCGGGCAGCACCAGTCGGGCTCCGGACAGCACGATGCGGGAGGAGTTCATGCGCATATCTGCTCATTTCTGCTCGAAGATCGTCACCTTGAGCATTATCGCGCAGAATGGGCCGAGGGCTCCCCCGTTCCGCGCATCACGGACCCGGCGGACCCCGTGCCCCGCGCCCCGTGCCGCCGAGGCGGATCAGTCGGCGGTGCGGCGGGCGATGAGTTCCAGCAGGCGGCGGACCGCCTCGTCCGTGTCGGGGCGGTGCAGGGCGACCACGCTGGTCTCCAGGTGGGGTGAGTCGCCGACGAGCGGGACGTAGGCGATGCCGGGGATGGGGAAGTCGGCCAGCCGTTCGGAGAGCAGGGCGACGCACAGGCCGGAGGCGACGTAGCTGAAGAGGCCGGTGAGGTCGTCGGCGACCGCGCGGCTGCGCGGGGTGAACCCCGCCTCGTGGCAGGCGAGTCGGACCCCCTGGGCGAGGGCGGGCAGGGCGGTGGCGTCGGGCAGGACGAAGTCCTCGTCGCGCAGCTCGCCGAGGTCGATCGGGCCGGATCCGACCAGCCGGTGGCCCTCGGGCACCGCCACGGCGATCCGCTCGACGGCGAACTCCCAGCTCACCAGGTCCCCCGACAGGGGGGACGGGTCGCGCAGGAAGCCCAGGTCGAGCTCGCCGGAGCGGACCAGGTCGGCGACGTTGGCCGAGGAGTCCTGGTGCAGGTGGATGCGCAGCCCGGGCAGTTCCTCGGCCGCCGCCCGGAGGAGTCCGGGCAGGTAGTGGTGGCTGAGGATGCTGACGTAGCCGACCCGGACGTCGCCCTCCAGGCCGCCGGCCACCCGCCGGACCCGTTCGACCGCGGCGGACTGGGCGTCGAGCAGCCGCTGCGCGTCCACCGCGAACACCTCGCCCGCGGCGGTCAGCGTGACGCCACCCGGTCCGCGCTCCAACAGCCGTACCGCAAGTGCTCGTTCGAGGCGCTGGATGGACTGGCTGAGCGGCGGCTGGCTCATCCCGAGGCGTTCGGCGGCCCGGCCGAAGTGCTTCTCGTCGACGACCACCAGGAACTGTTCCAGCAGGCGGCGGGTGAGATTGATATCAGAAACCCTATGAACCATGACCCAATCATATATTGGACAGACTGACGGCGACGGGCGTCCAATGGCCAGTGGGCGCACCGCGGAGCGCGGGGCGCCCCCCGATCCCCGAGGCCGCCTGGAGGCCACCATGCTCAAAGAGGACGTCGCGCGGCTGGTCACCACCCCGCTGGACTCCCCGGCCTACGCCCCGACCCGGTACCGGTTCACCGACCGCGAGTACCTCAACGTCTTCTACCGCACCGATCCCGAGGCGCTGCGCCGGATCGTCCCCGAGCCGCTGACCGTCACCGACCCGATCGTGCGCTTCGAGGTCATGCGGATGCCCGACACCACCGGTCTGGGCTCGTACACCGAGGCCGGCCAGCTGATCGCCGTCGAACTCCACGGCGAGGCCGGTGAGTTCAACCTCGCCATGTACGTGGACAGCGTCCCGGCGATCTCCAGCGGGCGCGAGTTCAGCGCCTACCCGAAGAAGGGCGGCTCCCCCGCCCTCTACGTCGACTCCGACACCCTGGTCGGCACGCTGGACTACGGCACGCTGCGGGTGGCCACCGCCACCATGGGCTACAAGCACCAGCCGCTGGACCCGGCCGAGGCGCTGGCCCAGCTCCGCTCCCCCGCCTTCATGGTCAAGACCGTGCCGCACTACGACGGCACCCCGCGGATCTGCGAGCTGGTCCGCACCCGGATCACCGACGTCACCGTGAAGAGCGCGTACACCGGCCCGGCCCGGCTGGAGCTGTTCGCCCACGCGATCGCCCCGCTCGCGGACCTGCCCGTCCTGGAGGTCGTCGGCGCCAGCCACCTCCTCACCGACCTGACCCTCGCCCCGGTCGAGCCGGTCTTCGACTACCTCGCCGGCTGAAGGAGCCCCCCATCATGAGCAGCACATCCACTCCCGGCCTGGAGTCCTACCGCCGCGCCGCGATCATCGGCGGCGGCGTGATCGGGGTCTCCTGGGCCGCGCTCTTCCTCGCCCGCGGCCTGGACGTCGTGATCAGCGACCCCCGCCCCGACATCGAGGACCTGGTCCGGACCGGACTGGACGGGATCGCCCCCACCCTGGCCGAACTCGGCCTGCCCACCGACGGACTGGCCGACGGGCTGAGCTTCGAGGCCGACCTGGCGACCGCCGTCGCGGGCGTCGACGTCGTCCAGGAGAACGGCCCCGAGCGGCTCGACCTCAAGCAGCGGATCTGGCGGACCGTCGAACAGGCCGCCCCGGCCCACGCGTTGCTGACCACCTCCACCTCCAGCATCCCGGCGACCGCGATCGCCGAGGGGATGGCACAGCCCGAGCGGCTGATCGTCGGCCATCCGTTCAACCCGCCGCACCTGGTGCCGCTGGTGGAGGTGGTGCCCGGCGAGCGGACCTCGCCGGAGGTGGTCGAGCAGGCCAGGGCCTTCTACACCGCGCTGGGCAAGCAGCCGCAGGTGCTGCGCAAGGAGATCCCGGGCTTCGTCGCCAACCGGCTGCAGGCCGCGCTGTTCCGCGAGTGCGTCCATCTGGTCTCCCAAGGAGTGGTCACCGAGCAGGAGTTGGACGAGGTCGTCACCGCCTCGATCGGCCTGCGCTGGGCGGTGGCCGGGCCGTTCCGCACCTTCCACCTCGGCGGCGGTCCCGGCGGCCTGCCCCAGTTCATCGAGCACCTGGGCCGCGGCATGGAGGCCGGGCTGTGGCCCGCCCTGGGAAGCCCGAGCTTCGACGACACCACCGTGGCCCTGCTCACCGAGGAGGCCCGGGAGGCCTTCGGCGAGGGCGAGGATGACATCGACCGGCTCGCCGCGGCGCGCGACCGCGCCCAGATCGCCCTCATGCGCGCGCTCGGCGAGACGCCGCAGGCCGCCTGATCCGCCCACTGCCCGCCGACAGACACGGAGACGAAGAGGCCATGAACCTCACCGAGAAGATCACCCGGGCCATCGCCGCCCCGGCCACCGACGACGCGTTCGACGTCCACGCCGAGACCGCCGAGGTGCTCGCCGGCCTCGGGCTGCAGCCGCAGGACACCGGCGGCACGATCACCTTCGAGGGCGCCGACCCGGTGGTGCCCAGCACCCTGCGCCTGGGCGCCGCCTCCGGCATCGCCCTGGTCGCCAAGTCCGCTGCGATCGCCGCCCTGTGGCGCGACCGCACCGGCCGTGGCCAGTCCATCCACATGGACCTGCGCAAGGGCCCGCACCGGCTCTGCCCCTTCTACGAGCAGAAGTGGGAGCTGCTCAACGGCTACCCCGGCGGCACGCCGTCCATCGTCAACATGGCGCTGGCGAACAACTTCTACCGTTCCGCCGACGGCCGCTGGATGATGCCGTTCAACATCTACCCCAACATCAAGGTCGCCGCCCAACGGCTGCTCGGCGTCGGGGAGGTCCCCGAGCACGTCGAGGCGGCCATAGCGAAGTGGGACGCCCGTGAGCTGGAGGCGGCCGGCGCCGAGGCCGGCTGCGTGATGCCGATGATCCGCACCCCGAGCGAGATTCTGACGGAACGTCAGTACACCGACGTGCTGGCCGAATTGCCACTGGTGGAGATCACCCGGATCGGCGACAGCGCGCCCGAGCCGCTGCCCGCGAACCCCACCGCCCCGCTGGACGGCGTGCGCGCCCTCGGCATGGGTCACATCATCGCCGGGGCCGGCGCCGGACGCGCGATGGCGCTGCACGGCGCGGACGTCCTCAACCTCTGGCGCCCGTACGAGCTGGAGCACGACGTCACCTACTTCACCACCGGCGTCGGCGTCCGCTCGGCGACGGTCAGCCCGTACACCCCCGAGGGCCTGGCGCTGATCCACCGGCTCCAGGCCGGGGCCGACGTCTTCTACGCCAACCGCCGCCCCGGCTTCCTGGACCGGATCGGCCTGTCCGAGGAGGAGGCGATCGCCCGCCGCCCCGGACTGATCCACGCCACGGTGTCGCTGAACGGCCGGACCGGCCCCTGGAAGGACTACCTCGGCTTCGACCAGACCGCGGGTGCGCTCACCGGACTGCTGCACCTGGAGGGCGACGGCGACCGGCCCGCCCTGCCGCCGATCACCGTCGTCAACGACTACCTGGTCTCCTGGTTCCTGACCGCCGGCATCACCGAGGCCCTGCGCCGCCGGGCCGTCCACGGCGGCAGCTACCGGGTGCACGTCTCGCTCTCCCGGGTCGCCCTGTGGATCCTCTCGATGGGCGTCTTCGACCAGGAGTACGCGCGGCGGACCGCCGGCACCGGCGAGCTGCACGCCTACCCGGACCCGGAGGTCTTCACCGCCGAGACCCCGCTCGGCCGCTACCAGGGCATCACCGACCAGGTGCGGATGTCCGACACCCCCGGCGCGTACCGCCAGATCCTGGTGCCGCGCGGCTCCCAGCGCCCGGAGTGGCTGGCGACCGGCTGAGCCCGGCCCGCCGGACGGGCGGCTCCTTGTTGCCCATAGGATGCAGTTGCAGAACTAGAGCAATAAGGAGCTGTGGCCGATGGTGGCATCGCCGGTGGTGCTGGGGATCGAATCCTCCTGCGACGAGACCGGGGCGGGCCTGGTGCGGGACGGCGTGCTGCTGGGGCACGCCGTCGCCTCGTCCATGGACGAGCACGCGCGGTTCGGCGGGGTGGTGCCCGAGATCGCCGCCCGCGCCCACGTCCACGCGGTGGCGCCGGTGGTGCAGGAGGCGCTGGAGCGGGCCGGGCTCGGCCTCGGCGACATCGGGGCCGTCGCCGTCACCGCGGGCCCCGGGCTGTCCGGGGCGCTGCAGGTCGGGGTGGCCGCCGCCAAGGGGTACGCCTACTCGCTCGGGGTCCCGCTGTACGGCGTCCACCACCTCGCCGGGCACGTCGCCGCCGCCACCCTGGACGGCGGGCCGCTGCCCGACCCCTGCATCGTGCTGATCGTCTCCGGCGGGCACACCTCGCTGCTGCTGGTCCGCGACCTCGCCCGCGACCCGATCGTCCACCTCGGCGACACCCTGGACGACGCGGCCGGCGAGTGCTTCGACAAGGTCGCCCGGATCCTGCGCCTGCCCTACCCGGGCGGGCCCGCGATCGACCGCGCCGCCCGCGACGGGAACCCGGCCGCGGTGCGGCTGCCGCGCCCGCTGAGCGGGCCGAACGACCCGCCGTACGCCTTCTCCTTCTCCGGGCTGAAGACCGCCGCCGCCCGCTGGGTGGAGGCGCAGCGCGCGGCCGGCGGCGAGCCGCACGTGCCCGACGCGGCGGCCGCGCTCCAGGAGGCGATCGCCGACACCCTCACCCGCAAGGCCGTCCGGGCCTGCACCGACCACGGCATCGGCACCCTGGTGGTGGTCGGCGGCGTCGCCGCCAACTCCCGGATCCGGGCGCTCACCGAGCAGCGCTGCGCGGCCGCCGGGATCACCCTGCGGGTCCCGGCGCTGCGGCTGTGCACCGACAACGGCGCGATGATCGCCGCCATCGGCGATCTGCTGGTCCGTTCCGGTGCCGAGCCCGCGCCGATGAACCTCTCCATCGACCCCTCCGCCCCGCTGGAGTACGCCGCCCTCACCCCGCTCGCGGCCGCCCGCGCCGCCTGACGGCCGGGAGTCCGGCAGGGGTCAGGCCCGTCCCCTGGTGGACTCCCGGACGTTCAGCGTCCAGTCGTGGTGCCGGACGACGCCGGGCTCGGCCGCTCCGGTCAGCAGGTCGCTCAGTACGGCCGCGCAGGCGCGCCCGTACTCGGCCGGCCGCAGGTCGACGGCCGTGACCGGCGGGATCGCGCCGCGCGCCGCGGCACCGTCGACGCAGCCGGCCACCAGCAGGTCCGTCCCCACCCGCAGGCCGGCCCGCGCCGCGGCCGCGAGCACCCCGGGCACCGCCCCGTCGGGGGCGCAGACCACCGCGTCCAGTCCGGGGACGTCGGCGATCAGCTCGGCGGTGGCGGCCTCGGTCTCGGTCGGCGTGGCCGCGAACGGGACCGTCCGCACCACCACCTCGACGCCCTTGCGCCGGCTCCAGGCGCCGGCGGCGGCCCGCAGTGCCGCCGCCCAGTCGGAGCCGGGGTCGGGGGCCAGCAGGGCGGGGCGCCGGGCGCCGCGTTCGGCGAGGTGGTCCAGCAGGGCGGCCAGCGAGGCGGCGTTGTCGCACACCACCGCGCCGCTGGGCGCGACGTCGCCGCCGAGGTAGCGCTCGCCGGTGACCACCGGCACGCCCGCGTCCAGCAGTTCGGGGACGGAGGGGTCGTCGACCTCGGGGTCGATCACCAGCAGGCCGTCCACCCGTGAGGCCAGTCCGCCGCCGGAGGCCGTGCCGGGGGCCAGCAGGACGAGGTCCAGCCCGTCCTCGCGGGCCCGCTCGACCGCGCCGAAGGCCAGGTTCATGTAGTAGTCCAGGCGGGTGGCGGTGCGCGGCAGGTGCAGGCCGATCGCCCCGGTGCTGGCGCGGCGCAGGCTGCGGGCGGCGCTGTTCGGCCGGTAGCCGAGCTCCCGGGCCACGCTCTGGATGTGCTCCCGGGTCGCTTCGGACACCCGGCCGGAGCCGCCGAGCGCGTTGGAGGCGGTGCTCTTGGACACCCCGGCCGCCCGGGCCACGTCGATCAGGGTCACGGAGCGGCTGGTCATGAGCCGGAAGTCTAGACGCAGCCCCGCCCCCGTTCGCCACTCCCTTGCTGGAACGATCCAGCAATGCTAGAACTGCGCATGCTGGATCGTTCCAGCAACGACTGCGGACCGGTCCGCACACCCCCACCCGAGCACCACGCTCCGACCCGAACGATCCAGGAGGCATCCGCATGACGCGGGCATTCGACGTCGTGGAGACCAGCATCGCCGACCTGCGCGCCGCGCTGGAGAAGGGCGAGACCACCTCGGTCGCCCTGCTCGACGCCTACCTGGCGCGGATCGAGGCCTACGACCGGCCCGGCACCGCCACCGCGCTCAACGCGATGGTCGTGCTGAACCCGGAGGCCCGCGCCGAGGCCGAGGCCTCCGACGCCCGCCGCGCGCGCGGCGAGACGCTCGGCCCGCTGGACGGCATCCCGTACACCGCGAAGGACAGCTACCTCGCGAAGGGCCTGACCGCCGCGGCCGGCTCCCCCGCGTTCGAGCACCTCGTCGCCCAGTGCGACGCCTTCGCCATCGAGCGCCTGCGGGCCGGCGGGGCCGTCCTGATCGGGCTGACCAACATGCCGCCGATGGCCAACGGCGGCATGCAGCGCGGCGTGTACGGCCGCGCCGAGAGCCCGTACAGCGCCGACTGGCTGACCAGCGCCTACGGCTCCGGCTCCTCCAACGGCTCGGGCACCGCCACGGCGGCCTCCTTCGGCGCCTTCGGCCTCGGCGAGGAGACCTGGTCCTCCGGCCGGGCGCCCGCCTCCAACAACGCGCTGTGCGCCTACACGCCCAGCCGCGGCGTGATCTCGGTGCGCGGCAACTGGCCGCTCGTCCCGACCATGGACGTGGTCGTCCCGCACACCCGGACCATGGCCGACCTGTTCGAGCTGCTCGACGTCGTCGTGGCCGACGACCCGCAGACCCGCGGCGACCTGTGGCGCGCCCAGCCCTGGGTGCCGATCCCCCCGGCGTCCCGGGTGCGTCCGGACTCCTACCCGGCGCTCGCCCCCGCCGACCCGGCGGCGGCCCGCGCCGCGCTGGCCGGCCGGCGCGTCGGCGTCCCCCGGATGTACATCAACGCCGACCCGGAGGCCGGCACCAACCCCGAGGGCGGCATCGGCGGCCAGACCGGTCAGCGGGTCGACACCCGCGCCTCGGTGATCGCCCTGTGGGAGGCGACCCGCCGCGACCTGGAGGCGGCCGGCGCCGAGGTGGTCGAGGTCGACTTCCCCGTGGTGACCAACTACGAGGCCGACCGCCCCGGCGCGCCCTCGCTGCTCACCCGTGGCCTGGTCGGCCGGGACTACCTCACCGTCGAGATCGAGGACCTCTCCGCCTGGTCCTGGGACGACTTCCTGCGCGCCAACGGCGACCCGGCCCTCGACACCCTGGCCGGGGTCGACGGCGCGCGCATCTTCCCCAAGCACGAGGGTGAACTGCCGGACCGCTACGCCGGGTTCGAGGACTCGGTCGGCGACTACCCGCGCTTCGTGCGGGAGCGCCCGTACGCCTCCTTCACCGACATCCCGCACCTGGCGGAGGGGCTGCGCGGTCTGGAGGAGACCCGCCGGGTCGACCTGGAGCAGTGGATGGACGACCTGCGCCTGGACGCCGTGGTGTTCCCCAGCGTCGCCGACGTGGGCCCCGCGGACATGGACGTCTCCGAGGCGTCCGCCGACCTCGGCTGGCGCAACGGCGTCTGGGTCGCCAACGGCAACCTGGTGCCCCGCCACCTCGGCATCCCGACGGTCACCGTGCCGATGGGCACCATGGCGGACATCGGCATGCCGGTCGGCCTGACCTTCGCGGGCCGCGCCTACGAGGACAACGCCCTGCTCACCCTCGCCGCGGCCTTCGAGGCCACCGGCGAGCGCCGGACCGTGCCGCCGCGTACGCCGCGGCTGCCGGCCGAGTGACGGACGGCGGTGGCGTGGCACTGCCGTCGGGCCGTGCCACGCCACCGCCACGAGGAGCGCCGACGGCTCAGGCGGGCGGGTTGCGCAGTTCGATGTCGTCCGCGTCGACCCAGTAGCGCTGGCCTCCGCTCGTGTCGGTGGTCTCGTAGAAGGTCTTGCGGGTCGAACCACCGCGCTGCCAGAGGGTCTGCTTCGGCAAGGCCCGCCGGGAGTACCTGTCCTGGGTACCCTGGCGGGTCAGCTTCACGCCGTGGCCCTCGGTGAAGTAGCCGTCGAGCTCGGTGTGGACGAAACCGTTGATCTCGTTCCAGGTCACCACCCACACCTTCATGGACAGGTCGGGCCAGCCGTAGGCGCGGACGTCCGCCTGCCAGCGCCGGGCGCCCGGCTTGACGATCTCGGCGTCGAAGTCGGCGTTGGCGACCAGGTCGCGCAGCGCGGCCGCGTCCACCCAGCCGCCGCGGGCGCGCGCGGTCGCCCGGTAGAAGGTCCTGAGCACGGCGCCGGGCGCGTCGGGCTTGGCCGGGATCCAGTCCCGGCCGCGCTCGGTGAACCAGCCGCGGATCGGCTTGTTCTGGTCCACCGTCGTCAGCCCGATGTCCTTCGGGAAGACGTGCTCCTCCAGCACCTCGCCGCTGGTGGTCGTGGTCGCCTCCATCCGCCAGCCCTCGCTTCCGGAGACCTGCCGGTAGACCGGGGTGTCGTACGCGGCCCGGGCCTGGAAGGCCTCGTCCGGGGTCTCCCAGCCGATCGCCGGGGGCACCCACGCCCGGCCGTCCGGCTTCGGGTCGTTCACCGGGGGCGCCCAGGCGGTGGCGGCCTCCTCCATCGGGATCGCCGTGAGGATCAAGTCCCTGCCCCGGACGCCCACTTGGGAACCGGATCCGAGGTGCAGCAGCTGGCAGCGCTCCGGGAAGGTCCCGTCCAGCGACTCCCCGAACATCCGCCGCTGCAGGGTCCACAGCTGGAGGCCCCAGCCCTCCTCGTCCTCCCGGCGCGCCGGGGCCAGCCGCAGCCGGGCGCCGGTCGCGTCGCTCTCGGCGGTCAGGCACAGCCCGCTCGCCGCGTGCCGGATCCGCGACTGCCGCGCGGAATAACGGTCCGCGTACCAGCGCTGCTGCTCGTCCGTCCCCCGGTCCGGGGAGAGCGTCACCGGCAGCCCGTCCGCCGTGCCCCCGGCCAGCAGCTCGCGCCGGGCCTCGTACTCCATCAAGCGCAACTCGAAACGGCCCGACGGCCATTGATCGTCCATGCCCCGAACATTCCACATGGACGGCAGGACACGAAAGGCGGCCCGGAGCGGGGTGCTCCGGGCCGCCGACGCTCGAAGTCGCGGATCAGTACTGGGTGGTGAGGGTGACGCCGCTGAAGTCGGTCTGGGCGTAGAGGCTGATGTAGCGGTAGCCGGCCGTGGTGTTGGTGACGGTCAGGCTCTGGTCGGTGGTGCCGTTGGTGGTCGAGCCGGTGGTGTAGGCGCTCGGGGTGGCCCAGGTGTCCGGGTTGTAGAGCAGGTACGCGGTGCCCGTTCCGCCGGAGCTGCTGACCTTGAGGGTGGTGGTGCCGGCCGGCAGGTAGACGTAGTAGTAGTCCAGGTTGCCGGCGGTCGCGGACTGGTTGGTGCGGGAGCAGTTCTTGTCCATCACCCGGGTGTCGGCGGCGGTGCAGCCGGCCACGCTGCCGACCGTCACGGACTGGGTGACGGTGTTGGTCTTGCCGTTGCCGTCGGTCACCGTGAGGCTCACGGTGTAGCTGCCGGCCGCGGCGTAGCTGTGCGCGGGGCTCTGGCCGGTGGAGGTGGCGCCGTCACCGAAGTTCCAGGCCCAGGAGGCGATGGAGCCGCCGGACTCGGTGGACTGGTCGGTGAACTGCACGTTCAGGCCGGACGGGGCGGCGGTGAAGGCGGCGGTCGGGGAGCCGCCCACCACGCAGGCACCGGCGGCGCAGGCGTCGAGCCAGGTGTTGAACTCGGCGTCGTACGCGGTGCCGATCGAGTTGTAGGTCGCGTAGCCGCCGGTGTAGTCACCGGTGCGGAAGTGGCCCAGCATGTTCTGGATGACGTCCGGGTGCTTCTCGACCATGAAGCGGACCGCCAGGTAGCCCCACGGGTAGGTGCGGGTGGTGTCGCTGTTGTCGTAGGTGTTCTGGAACAGCGTGCTGAGCGCGTAGGTGTGCTTGGGCGCCTCGGCGACCGCGCCGGTGTCGGTGACGTTGCGGTAGGTGTACGAGACGTACTCGGCGACGCCCTCGATCCACCAGACGTCCGGGACGGAGATCTGCTGGGTGAAGTCGCCCTTCATGTCGTAGCGGCCGTCGAGGGCGTGGGTGTACTCGTGGTTGAGGTTCCAGATGCCCGCGGTGAAGCCGTCGTTGCCGTTCTGGTAGGTCAGCGAGATCGGCTGGTTGGTGGGCGAGCTCGGGTCGCCGATCAGCGTGATGCCGCCGTTGTTGGTGCTGACGCCGTAGATGCCGCCCGCGTAGGTCTGGTAGTCCTGCGGGGAGGCGAACACCACCATCTGCAGCGAGTTCTCGTACTGGCCGGCGATCGGGCCGTTGTCCTTGACCAGGTTGTGGACGAACGGGTCCTGGTTCTGCAGGCTGGCGCAGACGGCGGCCAGGTCGGCGGCGGTCAGGCTCTGGGCCAGGATGCTGTGGGTGGCGTCGCAGGTGTGGCTGACCGGCAGGGCCGCGGCCTTGAGCTGGTCCGGCAGGTTGCAGACGCCGTAGTCCGCGCAGTTCGCCTTGTCGTAGAAGGCGGCCATGCCGGCCACCCCGACCCAGAGCGACGCGGTCGGGCCGGTGATCGACGAGGCGTCCATCAGGCCCTTGATCAGCGGCCGGACGGTGTTCACCAGCGCCGGGTGCTCGATGAAACGGGCCGCCTCCAGGCCGGCATTGGAGGCCAGGAAGCCGTTGGTGCCGCCGAGCATGCCCTTGTGGTTCAGGGCGAAGCCGTCGAGCGTGTTGATCAGGCTCGGGTCGGCGGTGACGGCCGCGACGTAGTCGGCGTTCTGGTGGCCGCGGAAGATCGGGGTGTACACGCTGTTCGCGAAGTTCACCATGTACCAGGACGCGTCCCAGGAGCTGTTGTACGCGTTCAGCACCTGCTGGTAGGTCTTCAGGTAGTGGGCCTGGAGGTTGGCGCTGTCGCTGAGGATCATCGCCTGGCCCTGGATCTGGCCGTTGCCGTCGTTGACGTCCAGGAAGTGCGGGCTGGCGAAGAGGGCGTCCAGGGCGTCCTGCACGGCGGCGGTCAGCGTCGCGTCGTAGGTGCCGACGTCGCTCTGGTGGTAGTACTGCACGTAGAAGCCGGCCTGGAGGAAGTAGCCCAGCTGGTAGATCCCGGTCGAGTTGTCGCCGGTGTACGAGGCCGCGGCGCTCTTGAGGCCGTTGGCCACCGCAAGCATCTGGCTCTGCTGGAACACCCCGTGGGCGTCGCCGCCGGTGATCCGGAACAGTGAGCTGATGCAGTCGACGGTCGAGCCCTGGATGTAGCTCACCAGGTCGGCGCCGGTGCGGCTGGTGAAGTCGGCCGGGGTGCAGGAGGTCTGGGCAGCGGCCGCGTGTGCTCCGCCGGCCGTGTTCGCCGCGAACCGGGAGGGGGCCTTGGCGAGCTTGGGTGCCGGGGCCTGCGGGGCGGCGGACTGCGGTGAGCGCGGCGGGAGTTGGGCGGGGGCGAGCCGGCCGGCCTGGGTCTGCGCGTGGGTGTCGAGACCGAAGGCGGTGCCGGTGGGGGCTATGCCGCCGGGGTGCGCGGGCTGCGCGGCCCGGCTCGTCTGCTGCCCGGTCTGCGCCGTGGGGGCGGCGAAGCTCGGGGCGGCGGCGAAGCCGGTGATGGCGGTACTCGCGGCGGCGAGCACGGCCAGTGCTCGGGGCAGCCGAAGGCGGTGACGCATCGTCACTCCTAGGGTGGGGGGTGGGGGGTGAGCCTCACGTGGTTGCCGTGGGGGCGTCGCCAGGCACGGTGTCATGGACAACCCACCACAATCAATAGGGTGTGACATATCACTTTCGATCGCGGTCGACCCTTCGGGCGCGGAGCGGTCGGCGGCCCCGACCTCCGCCGCACGGCGATCTGGACCGGTCGGAGCGGCTTCGCCCGGGTGTGGCCGGTTTCGCCCGGGTACGCCCGGGTGCGGCCGGCCTGCTCAGGAGGGCGCCCCGGTCGGTGAGTTCGGTGACGAATGAGCCGTCGGGAATCAGGCCGATCGACCACGGTGGGTCCCGGGGGCGGAATGAGCCCCTCCATGGTGGGTTGTGGCCAATCCCCGCTTCACGGTCTGTTCTTCACGGCCACTATGGCCATTCTTGACCTGACATATACACGACGAAGGGGGAAACGGAAATGACGCGTCCCATCGGGTCCGCCGGCCGCATCGGCAGGTCGGCCGTGGCGTTGACCGCCGCCGCGGCCGCCTGGGCGGTCACCGCCACCGGCCTCGCCGCCGCACCGGCCGCCGCCGCACCCGCCGCCGCGACGACGCTCAAGCCCGGCGACAGCTGTACGGTGGCCGACCTCGGCACCCGCCACCCGTACATCAAGACCACCGAGGTGACCCCGACGATCACCCACTTCAAGGGCTGGTTCGTCACCGAGGGCACCACCGGCACCCAGACCGTCAGCACCAGCACCCAGACCACCATCGCGGTCTCCGTCGGCGTGAACGGCGGCGCCGAGGGCAAGTTCGGCATCGACGCCCTCACCGCCGTCGGCGTGACCCTGGGCCTGAACGTCAAGGTCGACTTCACCTCCACCAGCACCGAGTCCAGCGCGCTCACCTGGAACTTCGCCCAGCCCGGCTACTACGGCGCCTACAAGGGCACCAAGAAGGTCACCGGCACGTACGGGAGCCTCAACTGCAACCGCGTCCAACAGGGCGACGGCAGCTGGGCGTTGAAGTGGATCCAGGGGCCCGGCAACGGCAACTTCACCACCTACACCACCCTTGAGGAAGGCGTGGTGCGCTGCCAGGACAAGGTGCCCGCGAGCAGCATCATGGCCAAGGCGCAGCTCCTCCTCGACTGCGGCGCGCCCACCGCGAAGGCCGTGCACCCGGCCGGTGCGGTGGCGCCGACGGCGCAGCAGGAGAAGGACCGCGCCGCGCAGGGCCAGGCCGTCGCCGGCGACACCTCCGCCGTCCGGCCCGCCGCCACCGGGCGCAACGCGCTGGCCGCGCTCGACTGCGGGTCCGCCGCCTACAAGCTCGCCGTCCCCGGCACCCCGCTGTCCTGGGGCGCCCCGCTGCTCGCGTCCGACGGCGTCCGGCTGCGGCCCTCCTCGATCTTCAGCGCCCACCTGGACAACTGGCGCCTGTGCAACGTGACCGAGAACAACGGCGTCATCGAGGCGTCCCTGTGGAACTGGGGCAACGGCGGGTGCGCGGCCATCCCCGGGCAGTACGCGAGCACCGAGCAGGCGGTCCTGATGACGGTCCCCTGCGCGGAGGACGACCTCCAGCGGTTCTACATCTACCGTGACGTTCCCGGCAGCTCGAAGATCGGTGTGCAGAACAAGTACACCGGCTACATGATCGGCCACGACCGGTACGCGGACGGAGAATTCCTCCGCCAGTACTCCGGCGGCCGACAGGACGGCACGGCCACGTACGGGCTGGTCCAGGTCTGACCCGTCCGCCCCCCGTGAGCGGCCCCGCACGCGAACCCTCTCCCGGTTCCGTGCGGGGCCCTTCGCGTTCCCGCTCCGGGGCACGGTGCGCAGCGGCGATGATGGGGGGATGACCGCCGACCCTCGCGCCCAGTCCTTCGATTCAGCCGCAGCCCAGTACGCGACGAGTCGACCCTCCTATCCGGCGGAACTCTTCGACACCGTCGAGGAGTTCGCCGGCCGTCCGCTGGCGGGTGCCCGGGTCGCCGACGTCGGCGCGGGCACCGGGATCGCCAGCGCGCTGCTGCGGGAGCGGGGTGCCGAGGTGATCGCCGTGGAGCCGGGCGCGGCCATGGCCGGCGAGTTCCGTCGGGCACTCCCGGGGGTGCCGGTCGTGCGGGGCGACGGCAACGCCCTGCCGCTGGCCCCGGCCTCCTGCGACCTGATCACCTACGCGCAGTCCTGGCAATGGACCGATCCGCGCCGGTCCGTCCCGGAGGCCCTGCGGGTGCTGCGGGCGGACGGGGCGCTGGCGATCTGGTGGAACACCACGGCCTTCGACGTGCCGTGGATCGCCGAGCAGCACGAGCGCATCGCGCGCCACTGCGGGGTGGAGCCGAAGTCCGCGGTGCGGCCCACGGACGACGAAGCGGTGCGGCTGTCGGGGCTGACGGGGTTGCGGGTCGCCCGGCGGCAGCTGCGCTGGAGCCGCACCGTCCCGCTGGACACCCACCTGGCCAACCTCGGCAGCCGGTCGGCCTTCCTGGTCCTCGCGGAGGCCGACCGCCGGGCGTTCTTCGTCGAGGAGCGGGCGCGGCTGGGCGGGCTCTTTCCGCGGGGGGAGGTGGAGGAGGTCTACGTCGTCGATCTCCTGGTGGCGCTGCGCCCCTGACGTCCGCCTCGCCTCCCGGCTCCGGGTGCCGGCGGACCGAACCGGAGCGGGGCAGCGCGTGGCCGGCGGTCGTCACCACCAAGATCAGCGCCCACCCACAGGAAGCCGTGCCGGTCAAGACCGACTCAGGCCACTCGCTGGCCGCCCGTGACCGGCGGCGCACCGACAGTTGCCGCCCTTCGACGGCCTCCATCCCCGGCCCCGTTCCGTCTCGTACACGAACGAAGCCCCTGACGGCCGGGCTCGGCTTGGGCTGGCGCAGCTGTCTTGATCTTGGCGTGTTCCGGCGCGGCCGCTGGGAAGGAAGCACCCCGTCGAACCGGGCGCGCATCGCGCCCGGTCACCCCATGGAGGACAGCGTGACCAACGAGTCGGGCCCGGGGCCCTGGGCGCCCGCCGTGCACCGCGCAGGGTCGGTGCGGCCATGACCGTCACCCCCGCCGGCTACCTGGCCGGCCCCTGGACGGACGCGGCGCACCCGCACACCCTGCCCGCCGTGCTGGCGCGCCGGGCCGCCGAGCTCGGCGATGCGGTGGCGGTGACCGACGCTCGTCAGGAGCGCAGTTGGGCGACCTGGCGGGCGGAGGCCTTGGCCCTGGCCGCCGGGCTCCAGGACCTCGGCGTCGGCCCGGGCGAGGTGGTGGCGGTACGGCTGCCCAACTGCTGGGAGTTCCTGGTCGCCCACGCCGCCCTCGCCGAGATCGGCGCCGTCCTGCTGCCGCTGCACGCCGCCCTCGGCCCCGGGGAGGTCGGCGCGCTGCTCGAACGGACCGACGCGGGGCTGCTGTTGGCCCCGCCCGAGCACAGGCCGGGCGCCGCGCGGCGCGTGCTCACCGTCGGACCGGACCCCGCGCCGGGGACGTTCGCCGAGCTGATGAAACGTTTCGCCGGACGGGTGCCCGAGCCGGTCGAGGTCACGCCGGAGCACCCGCTCGTCCTGATGCCCTCCTCCGGCACCACCTCGCGGCGGCCCAAGATCTGCGTGCACAGCCACGGCGGGCTGCTCGCCAACGCCGCGGCGGTGGCCGGGGAGAGCCGGGCGATGGCGGACGACGTACTGGTCAGCGCCGCCCCGTTCACCCACCTGTTCGGACTGCTCGCCGTCCACCTGGGCCTGCTCACCGGCGGCCGCCAGGCACTGCTGGAGCACTGGGACCCCGACGCCTGCACGCGGCTCGCCCGGGCGAGCCGCGCCACCGTGCTGTTCGCCGTCCCCGCGCACCTGCGCGACCTGGTCCGGCGGGCCGAACCCGGCACGCTCGCCCTGCGGGAGGTCCGCACCGGCGGCACCGCCGTCCCGGGCGAACTCGTCGCCCGGGTGCGCGAGGTGCTCGGCGCCCGGACCGTCATCCAGTGGGGCATGTCCGAACTCGGGGCCGGGACCTTCACCCGGCCCGGGGATCCGGCCGAGGCGGTGGCCGCGACCATCGGCCGCCCGGTGCCCGGCGCGCAGGCCCGGGTCGTCGCGGCGGACGGCACGCCGTGCGCCGACGGCACCACGGGCGAGCTGCAGTTCCGCGGGCCGCACCTGTTCCGCGGCTACCTGGACGACCCGGCCGCGACCGGGGCGGCCCTCACCCCGGACGGCTGGCTGCGCACCGGGGACCGCGCCCTGCGCCGGCCGGACGGCAACCTCGTCTACCGGGGCCGGGACGCCGAACTCATCAACGTCGGGGGCCTGAAGTTCACCGCCTCCGAGGTCGAGACGGAACTCTCCGCCCTGCCGCAGCCGTCGGCCCTGGCCGTCGCCGCGCGCACCGACGCCCGGCTCGGCGAGTACCCCGTGCTGCTGGTCGCCCTGCGGGACGGGACGGCGCTCGGCCTGGACCAGGTGCACGCCCTGCTGGCCGAACGCGGCGTGGCCCGCTACAAGTGGCCGCTGGACCTGGTCGTGATCGACCGGATCCCGTCGACCCCCAGCGGGAAGGTCGCCCGGGCGCGGCTGACCGACCTGCTGGCGGGCCCGGCCACGGCTCCGGCCACGGCTCCGGCGGCGGGCCCGCCGGCCGAACCGTCGGACCCGGGCGTCACCCGGACCTTCGACGAGGTGCTCGCGCTGATCGAGACCGAGCTGGCCGCCCTCGGCCGCCCGCCGGCCGAGCAGCCGACGGACGGCCGGACCGGATTCCGTGCCCTGGGGCTGGACTCCGCCGGGGCCGTGCGCCTGACCGTGCGCCTCGCCGAGCTGCTCGGCCGGCCGGTGGCGGGCACGGCCGCGTTCGACCATCCGTCACCCCGGGAACTGGCCCGCGCCCTCACCGGCCCGTCCGCCCCCAGGCCGGTGACCACCCCGAGGCGCGTGCCCGGCCCGTCCCAGCGGATCGACGACGACCCCGTGGTGATCACCGGCATCGGCTGCCGCTTCCCCGGCGGGGTCGACTCCCCCGAGGCCCTGTGGCAGCTGCTCGACACGGGCCGCGACACCCTCACCGACCTTCCGCAGGACCGGGGTTGGGACCTCGACAGCCTGTACCACCCCGAGCCGGGGCGCCCCGGGCGCAGCTACGTGCGGGCCGGCAGCTTCCTCGCCGAGGCCGCCGCCTTCGACGCGGCCTTCTTCGGCATCCCCCCGCGCGAGGCCCTGCGGATGGACCCCCAGCAGCGCCTGCTGCTGGAGACCGGCTGGGAGGCCCTGGAGCGCGCGGGCATCGACCCGACCTCGCTGCACGGCGCGGCCGCGGGCGTCTACCTCGGGGTGATGGCCGGTGACTACGCGCCGCGCGTGGGCGAGGCCCCGGAGCTGTACGACGGGCAGCTGCTGACCGGGACCGCGTCGAGCGTGGCCTCCGGCCGGCTGGCCTACCAGCTCGGCCTGACGGGGCCCGCGCTCAGCATCGACACCGCCTGCTCCTCCTCCCTGGTGGCGATCCACCTGGCCGCGCGCGCCCTGCGGGACGGCGAGGTGGATCTCGCGCTGGCCGGCGGGGCCACCGTGATGAGCACCCCGGCCGCCTTCGTGGACTTCGCCCGGCAGCGGGCGCTGGCCCCCGACGGCCGGTGCAAGCCCTTCGCCCCCGGTGCGGACGGCACGGGCTGGGGCGAGGGCGCCGCGGTGCTCGTCCTGCAACGGCTGTCCGACGCCCGGGCCGGCGGGCACCCGGTGCTCGCCGAGGTGGCCGGCAGCGCCGTCAACCAGGACGGCGCCAGCAACGGCCTGACCGCGCCGAGCGGGCCCGCCCAGCAGCAGGTGATCCGGCAGGCCCTGCGGGACGCGGGCCTGACGCCCGACCAGGTCGACGCGGTCGAGGCGCACGGCACCGGCACCCCGCTGGGCGACCGGATCGAGGCCGGTGCGCTGGACGCCGTCTTCGGTGGCCCCGACCGCCCGGCCGACCGGCCGCTGTGGTTGGGCTCCGTCAAGTCGAACCTCGGGCACACCCAGGCCGCCGCCGGGGTGGCCGGGGTGATCAAGACGGTCCTGGCCCTGCACCACGCCACCCTGCCGGGCACCCTCCACATCGACGGGCCCGAGCTGCCGCCCGGCCTCGCCGACGGCGCGCTCGCCCTGCTGCACCGGGCCCGCCCGTGGCCCTCGGGCGACCGGCCGCGGCACGCCGGGGTCTCGGCGTTCGGCATCAGCGGGACCAACGCGCACGTCGTGCTCGGCGAGCCGCCCGCAGACCCGGCCCCGGCCACGGCTCGGGAGACGGGGACCGCCGTGCCCTGGGTGCTGTCCGCCCAGGACCCGCAGGCGCTGCGCACGGCCGCCGGGCGACTCGCCGCGGCGGTCCGGGCCCAGGACCGGCCGAGCCCGGCGGCCGTGGGTCACGCCCTGCTCCGCACCCGGCCGACGCTGCGGGAGCGGGCCGTGGTGGTCGGCGCCGACCGGGACGCCCTGCTGGCCGGGCTGGACGCGGTCGCGGCGGGCGGCTGGGCGCCGGGTACCGCGATCGGACGGGCCGGGCGGACCGGCGGCGCCGTGTTCGTCTTCCCCGGGCAGGGCAGCCGATGGCGCGGCACCGCCGACGGCCTCGCCGAGGCCTTCCCCGCGTTCGCCCGCTCCCTGGACGCCACCGAGGCCGCGCTCGCCCCGCACATCGACTGGTCCCTGACGGAACTGCTGCGCGGCGGGGCCGGAGCGCCCCCGCCGGACCGGCCCGACGTCGCCCAGCCCGCCTACTTCGCGGTGCTGGTCGCGCTGGCGGCGCTGTGGGAGTCGTTCGGCGTCCGTCCGGACGCGGTGGTCGGCCACAGCCAGGGCGAGATCGCGGCCGCGCACGTGTGCGGGGCGCTGTCCCTGGCGGACGCGGCCCGACTGGTCGCCGTCCGCGCCCGGCAGGTCCGGCAGTTGGCCCCCGGAGCGATGGCCGCGGTGGCGCTGACGGAGGAGCAGCTGACCGGACGGCTGGCGGGCCGACCCGGCATCGGCGTCGCCGCCCGCAACTCGCCCCGCTCGGCCGTCGTCGCCGGGGACACCGGGGCCGTCGAGCGGCTGGTCGCCGACCTCACCGGCGACGGGGTGTCCGCCCGGCTGCTGCCGGCCGGCTACGCCTCGCACTGCGCGGCGGTCGAGGCACTGGCCGACACCCTGCCCGAGGCCCTCGCCGGGATCACCGCCGGACGCGGCGCGACGCCCTTCTACTCGACCGTCGAGGCTCATCGGCTGGACACCGCACGTCTGGACCCCGGGTACTGGTACCGCAACCTGCGCCGACCGGTGCGCTTCGCCGACACCGTCCGCACCCTGCTCGCCGACGGCCACCGGCGCTTCGTCGAGGTCGGGCCGCACCCGCTGCTCGCCGAGGCGGTCGCCGAGACCGCGCAGGAGGCGGGCGTCCCGGCGCTGGCCGTCCCCACCCTGGTGGCGGGCGAACCCGGCCCGCAGCGGTTCCTGCTCTCGGCGGCCGAACTCCACGTGGCCGGCACTCCGGTCGACTGGACCGGGGCGCTGCCCGACGTGCCGGGGGCACGGGTGGAGCTGCCGACCTACCCGTTCCAGCACCGGCGTTACTGGCTCGGTACGGCGCGGACGGCCCCGACCCCGGTCCTCGCCGTGGGGGCCGACGACGAGCCCGCCGACCCGACGGGGCACGGCAACGCTCCGGACCCGTTCGACCTGGTGCTGTCGCACACCGCGGCCGTCCTCGGTCACCCGTCCGACGCCGAACTGCCGGCCGACGCCACCTTCCAGGAACTCGGCTTCGGCTCGATGGCGGCCGTCGAACTGCGCACCCGCCTCGGGCGCGAGCTCGGGCTCGCGCTGCGCGCCACCGCCGTCTTCGACCACCCGACCCCGCGACGCCTCGCCGACCACCTGACGGAGCGCCTGTGCTCCGGACCCATCAGCCTCGGCGGGCAGGCCGACGCCGACGCTGCCGAGACCGAGGCCGAACTCCCGGACAGCGTCGGCACCCTGTACCGCGAAGCCCTGCGCTCCGGCCGTGGCGCGAGCGCCGTCGCACTGGCCAGGGCCACCGCGGCGCTGCGCGCGACCTTCGGCTCCGACCGGGCGGCCGACCGGTCCCCGCGCGCGGTCACCCTGCCCGGCGGCCCCGCCGCCGACCCGGGGCTGCCCGTCCTGCTCTGCGTGCCCTCCGTCCTCCCCACCGGCGGCCCCCACGAGTACCGGGAGCTCGCCCGGCACTTCCGCGGCCCCCGTACCGCCGTCCTGCCCCTGCCCGGCTTCACCCCCGGCGAGCTGCTCCCCGCCGACCTGCCCGCACTCGCCGCGGCCCACGCCGAGAGCCTCCGCCGCCACGACCCGCAGGCGCCGGTCCTGCTCTGCGGGCACTCCTCCGGCGGCCTGCTCGCCCACCTCCTCGCCCACCGGCTGGAGCGACTCGGCCGGCCGGCCCGCGGCCTGGTCCTGCTCGACACCCCGTGGCCCGACGCCGACTTCCACGCCACGACCCTCCCGGCCGTGCTGGCCCTGCTCGCGGACCGCCCCGGCCCGCTGGCCGCCGAGGCCCCCGGCGCCGGCCGGCTCAGCGCCACCGGCGGCTACCTGCACCTGCTGGAACGTTTCACCCCCGAGCCGGTCGCCACCCCGACCCTGCTGGTCCGGGCCGCCCTCCCGCTGCCCGGCGTCGGCCCGCTGGCCCACTGGGAACTGCCGCACACCGCCACCACCGCCCCCGGCGACCACCTCACCCTGCTGACCGAGCACGCGCCCACCCTCGCCCGGGTGATCGAGGGCTGGGCCGCCGACCTCCCCGCCACCCCGTCCCGATCGCAGGAGCCGAAGTCGTGACCGCACCCCTCACCGCACCCGTCGTCACCGCACCCGCCGGGCAGCGGCCGACCGCCGCGCTCCTGCGCGCCCTCGCCCCGGACCGGACGGCCTCGCCCTACCCGGCGCTGCGCCGGCTCACCGAGGAACTCGGCGCGGGCCGCCCCCTGCTCGCCGAGCAGCCCCGGCTGCGGGACCTGCTCGAACTCACCGCCGCCGCCGACCCCCGGCTCTTCCACGTGATGTTCCTGCACCACTGCATGACCGTGGGCCCCGCCCTGGACTACGGCGCGCAGCCCGCCGACGTGGCCGCCCTGGCCTCCGGCACCCGGATCGGGGCCGCCCTGATGACCGAGCTCGGCCGTGGCAACAGCACCGCCGCGATCCGCACCGAGGCCCGGCTCGACCGCGCGAGCGGCGACTTCGTCCTGCACACGCCCGAGCCCGGGGCCGCCAAGTACCCGCCCAACGTGGCCGATCCCGACACGCCCCGGCTCGCGGTGGTCAGTGCCCGGCTGCGGGTCGACGAGGCCGACCACGGGGTCTTCCTCTTCCTCGTCGAGCTGCGCGACACCCACGGCACCGCACCGGGCGTCATCATCCGCCCGCACCCGCCCACCACCCTGCTGCCGCTGGACTACGCCACCGTCCGCTTCGACCGGGTGCGCGTGCCCCGCCACCGCTGGCTCGCCGACGGCGCCGTCCTCACCGCCGACGGCCGCCTCCACGACCCGGCCGGCGGGCCCGACGCCCGCACCCGGCGCAGCCTGGGCATGAGCCGCTTCGCCTGCGGCGCCGTCACCGCGGGCCTGGCCGCCGCCGCCCGGGCCGCCGCCGCCCTCGCCCTCCCGCACGCGACGCGCCGCACCACCGCCCAGCGCGGCGGCGGCGAACGGTCCGCCCTCGACCACCTGGACCAGCAGCGGCTGCTGTTCGGGGCGGCGGCGGACGCGTACGCCGCGACCGTCCTCGCCCGCCGGGTGACCGCGGCCGCCTGGGACGTCCCCGCCGGCGGCGGGCGCGGCAGCGGGCCGGCCCCCGAGGTGATGCGCACCATAGCCCTGTCCAAGGTCGCGGTCAGCCGGCTCGCCGACCGGGCGGTGGCGCGCTGCCGCTCGGCGACCGGGGCGCTCGGCTTCTTCTCTGAGAACCGACTCGTCGACTACCAGGCCCTGACCACCGCCTTCCAGTCGGCGTGCGGCGACAACCGGATGATCCTGCTGGACGCGGCCCGCTCACTGGCCGCCGCCACACCGGCCAGCAAGCACGGCCCCGCATCGGACGAGGACGGCCTCACCCCGCTGTTCCACGCCCACGAAGCCCTGCTGCACGGGGAGTTGACCACCCGGCTGGCCGCAGCCGCCGCCGGAACGGACCCTGCGGCCGGAACGGACCCCGCCGACGCCTGGGACGAGCACTCCCGCCTCGCCCGCGCCCTCGCGACGGCCCACCTCACCCGGACCGCGGCCGACGCACTGGCCGCCCACGCCGCCGACGACCCCCTGGCGGCCGAACTGCTGCGCGCCGCCCGGCTGGACCGGGCGGTCACCGGCTCGGCCCGGTACCTGCTGTCCGGCCTGGCGACACCGGACCGGATCCGGACCTGGTCCGCCGCCCTGGACGACATCCACCGCCGGCTGCGCCACCGGGCCGAGGAGGTGGTGGCCCTGATGGACACCCCGCCGGAGCTCATCGGCGCCCCGATCGCCGGCCCCGACTACATCGGCGTGCTCACCTCCGACTGAGCACCGGCCCGGCACCCCGGACGGGGGATGCACGGGCCGGGCCACGTCGGCAGCGGTGTTCCGTCAGGTCGGGGGCAGGCCGAGGGCGGGCAGGTGGTCGGCGGTGAGCAGGGCGACCAGTTCGCGGCGGTTGCGGACGCCGGTCTTCTCCAGGATGGCCGTGACGTGCTGCTGGACCGTGGCCACGGTGAGGTGGAGCAGGGCGGCGATGTCCTTGGTGCTGGTGCCGCGCACCGCGTGCAGGGCGACCTGCTGTTCGCGCGGGGACAGGCCGTGGGCGAGGATCGCCAGCGGCAGCCGCTGGAGCGGCGAGGCCGGGGAGGCGATGACGGCGACCTCGCCCGCGCCGCCGTCCAGCGGGGCCGCGTGCAGGGTGAGCCACTGGCCGTCGGGGGTGCAGACCCGGACGTCCGAGGCGCCGGCGGTGCGGGCGGCCTGGCGGGCGACGGTGAGGAAGCCGGTGGGCACCCCGCAGGGGCGGGCGGCGGGTTCGGCCATCCGCCGGATCAGCTCGCGGGCCCCGGCGTCGGCCGAGCGCAACCGGCCCTGCGCGTCCAGGATCACCACAGCGGGCGCGTGGACCGGCTCCGCGGAGCGGACCGGCCCGGTCCGGCGCAGGGTGGCCAGGTGGGCGCGGCGCAGCGCGGCGCCGATCGGGGCGGCGACGCGCTCGGCCAGCCGCAGCCCGGCCGGTTCGTAACGGCCCCGGCCGTGGCCGCGCATGAACGCGGCGCTGCCCCAACGGCCGCCGCCCAGGTCGAAGTTGATCCGCAGTTCGTCGCCGTAGCCGCAGGGGTGGAGCAACTCCCGGTAGCGGACGCTGCGTTCGGGGCGGCCGTCGGTCGCGCGGTCGACCGTCTGGACCCGGCGCCCGGCGGCCCGGATCGCGCTGAAGGTGGTGGTGTCCTCGCCCTGCAGCTCCAACTGGACGGCCTGCTCGAACTGGGCGGGGTCGAGGCCGTCGGCGACGGTGGAGGTGGGGAAGCCGGTGACCGGGTCGGTGCCGTGCCAGCAGCCGCCGTCGAAGCCGAGCGGGTCCAGCAGCAGGGCGTGCAGTTCGCGGAACAGTTCGGCCGTCGGCAACTGGGCCGCCGACAACTCCGCGATGGTGCCCAGGACTTCCCGCTCGATGTCACGTCGTTTGGCCACGGACGGAATACTACGGAAGCGGCGCGGTCGGGCCAACGGGACCGGGAGACCGGCGGGGGGGGGGGGGCCCCCCCCCCCCCCCCCCCCCCCCCCCCCCCCCCCCCCCCGGGGGGGGGGGGGGCGGGGGGGGGCCCCCGCC
>NZ_JBEOSV010000001.1:143552-196366 GCF_040303245.1 Kitasatospora sp. NPDC096077
TTTGGGCCCCCTGTGTCCCCGATCTTTTACATGTTTTTGGCCCCGGCAGTAAAAAATCCGTCGGGGGGGGGGGGGGGGCGGGGGGGGGGGGCGGGGGGGGGCGGCCCCCCCCCCCGGCCCCCGCCCCTCCCCCGTCCCCGCTCCCCCGTGTTCCGTTCCCCCGTGTTCCGTTCCCCCGTGGTCCGTGGGTCAGTTCCAGGGGTTGGCCTCCTGGTCGTCGATGGCGGTCCAGAACCGGGTGCCGGTCGGCAGGGTGCCGTTGGCCCACAGGCTCCAGCCCTGCCCGTCGTGGAACTCCGCCATCCGGAAGGGCGCGCCGAAGACCGTGGCGCAGAGCTGGTCGGCGCGGGCCCGGCTGGTCAACAGGGTGCCGTGGACGGGCTCGGTCGCCCTCACCTCACCGCGCGCCCAGCTGTGGTACCCGTCGGTGGGCACCCCCGCCGGGGCGGGGCGGCCGTCCTGGGCGAGGCAGAGCACCGGCAGCTGGTCGGTGCCCGGGGTGTCGCCCTGGTACGGGTTGCTCGTGGCGTCGCCGCCCACGTGCACCACGTTGTCGGCGCGCTGCTCCAGCACGGTCCAGCTCAGGCCCGGGTGGCCGAACAGGGCCCGGTAGGTGCTGCGGCTGATGTTCCACTGCTGGTAGGGCCCGTTGTTGCAGTCGAACAGGTAGAGCTTCCAACCGCCGAAGTTCTTCGCGGTGTTGTCCATGCACCGGGCCCCGGAGTCGGCGACGCTCCGCAGCCGGATCCCGGGCAGGTCCGCCTGCGGGGTCTGTCCGGGCGCGGTGTACGGGGTGATCTCCCACCACTCGCGCCTGTCGGCGGCCGCGCACAGGGCGCCGTGCACCCGGCCGTCGACGGAGGCCAGGCAGGAGCGGTGGTCGGCGGCGTTGTTGAGCATGTAGACGTTCTTCTGACCCGGCATCGGGAAGAACGTCCACTGGCCCGGGGTGTAGCTCCCGCCGCAGGGGTGCAGGTCCAGCGTGCCCGAGGTCGCGCCGTCGGGGCAGCGGTCGGAGGCCTGGTTGCGCAGGCTCGTGGCGGGGGTGTCGGCCGAGGCGCCGCCGACGGGGGCGAGCAGCAGGGCGCCCAGGGCGAGCACGACCGCGAGGACGAGGCGCCGGATGGTGGAACGCAAGGGGACTCCAGATCGGGCAGGTGACGGGGTGGTTCGTTCGGTTCGGTCGGCCGGTCAGCCGGTCGACCGACCTACCGCCGTCAGCTTGTCAGCGCCCGGTCAACCGCCGGTATCCGAGTTTTCTGGGACCCCGCCCGTCACGTCCGGCGGCACTACGGCAGCACCACCACCTGGCCGGCGTACGACAGTCCGGCGCCGAAGCCCACCAACAGGGCCAGCCCGCCCGGTTCGACGGCGCCCTCGCTGAGCAGCCGGTCCAGGGCCAGCGGCACCGAGGCGGCCGAGGTGTTCCCCGCGTCCGTCACGTCCCGGGCGACCGCGACGTGCGGCGGCAGGTCCAGCGCATTGGCCGCGGCATCCACGATCCGGATGTTCGCCTGGTGCGGGACGAACGCCGACAGCTCCGCCACGTCCACCCCGGCCGCCTCCAGCGCCTCCCGGCCGATCCGCGGGACGGCGGCCACCGCCCAGCGGAAGACGGCGGGGCCGTCCATCCGCAGCGTCGGCCAGGCCGCCGGCCCGTCGGAGGACCGGTCGGCCGGGCGCAGCGCCGTCCAGGGCTGCGAGTGGGCGATCACGGCCGAGCGCGCGCCGTCCGCGCCCCACACCACCGGGCCGATGCCGGGGGTGTCCGCCGGACCGACCACTACCGCGCCGGCGCCGTCGCCGAACAGGAAGGCGGTGCCCCGGTCGGTCGGGTCGACGAGGTCGCTCATCCGCTCCGAGCCGACCACCACCACGTACCGGCTGTGCCCGGAGCGGACCAGCCCGTCGGCCACCGCCAGGGCGTGGCAGAACCCGGCGCAGGCCGCGCCGAGGTCCACCGCGCCCGCCTCGGCCGCACCGATCTGCTGCGCCAGCCGGGGGGCGGCGGGCGGCGACTGCTCCAGGTGCGACATGGTCGCCAGGATCACCGTGTCCACCGACTGCGGCTCCACCCCGGCGTGGGCGAGCGCCTTCAGCGAGGCCGCCGCGGCCATCGCCACCAGGGTCTCGTCCGGCGCGGCGAAGCGGCGGGTCGCGATGCCGGAGCGCCGCCGGATCCACTCGTCGCTGGAGTCGATGGCCGGCGCCAGTTCGTGGTTGTCCACCACCCTGCTCGGCCGGTAGGCACCGACGCCGAGGATCCGCGCGCCGCCGACCGGCGCGGGCGCCCGCAGCACCCCGGGGGCGGTCACCGCCTGCGCCGTGGCCGCGGTCACCGCCCGGCCTCCACCCGCTCGCGCGGCGCGGCGGCCCCGGCCGCGCCGAACTCGCCGTCCAGGTAACGGCGGAGGGTCTCCCGGCGCTGCACCTTGCCGCTGGAGGTCCGGGGCAGTGAGCCCCGGCGCACCAGCACGATCTCGTCCGGTTCCAGCCGCTGGCCCTCGTGCACCGCCCGGTGGATCCGCCCGCGCAGGTCCTCGCCGCCGCCGCGCAGCGTCCGGCCGTCCGCCTCGACCACCAGCACCAGGCGCTCCCGGGTGCCGTCGTCGGCGGAGAACGCGGCCGCGCAGTTGGGGTGCAGGCCCGGGTCGGCGTTCTCGGCGGACAGTTCGATGTCCTGGGGGTAGAAGTTGCGGCCCTGCCGGATCACCACGTCCTTGATCCGGCCGGTGATGAAGAGCTCCCCCCGGTGCCGGAAGCCGAGGTCGCCGGTGCGCAGCCAGCTGCGCGACTCGGTGCGGTCGGCCCGGCGCGCCCGGAAGGTCCGCTCGGACTCCTCCGCCCGGCCGTGGTAGCCGGCCGCGACGCAGGGGCCGCTCACCCAGATCTCGCCGACCTCGCCGTCCGGCCTGGTGGCGCGGGTGTCCGGGTCGACGATCCGCACCAGGCTGTCGCCGACCGGGCCGCCGCAACCGATGCTCGGGACCACGTCGGCCAGAACCACGTCAGCCGGAACCACGTCGGCCGGGGCCGGGACATCGGGCACCTCGACGGCCCGCCCCGCCCGCAACTCCTCGGCGGAGAGCCACAGCACGGTGGGCAGCCGGTCCTCCGGGCTGCCGGTGGCCTTCAGGGTGTTCTCGGCCAGGCCGTAGCCCGGGCACATCGCCTCCGGGCGGAACCCGGCCGGGGCCAGCGCCGCGGTGAAGGCGCTGATGGTCTGCCAGCGCACCGGCTCCGCACCGTTCGCGGCCACCCGCCAGGAGGACAGGTCCAGCCCCGGCGGGAGACCGCCCTCGGCCACCGCCCGGGCGCACAGCTCGTACGCGAAGCTCGGCGCCGCGGCGTGGGTGCCGCCGAACCGGGAGATCGCCTCCAGCCAGCGCGCCGGACGGCGGATGAAGGCGTCCGGGGTCATCAGGTACGACGGGATGCCCGCCCAGAGCGGCAGCACCACGCCGAACAGCATCCCCATGTCGTGGAAGAGCGGCAGCCAGTTCACCACCCGGGCGTCGCCCCGGCAGGGCCACAGCCGGTCCGTCTCGTCCACGTTGCCGCCGAAGTTGGCGTGGGTCACCCGCACCCCCTTCGGGGTGCCGGTCGAACCCGAGGTGTACTGCAGCAGCGCCGTCTCCTCGGCGCCGATCGGGCCCGGCCGCCAGTCCGCCGCCGCCCCCGGTGCCCGGCGCTCGGCCGCGGCGGCCAGCGAGTCCGGGTCGTGCAGGGTCAGGCCGGCCAGCTCGGGCAGGGCGCCGAAGCGGTCCTCCAGGTCCCGCTTCACCTCCGCCGTGGTGAGCAGCACGCTCGTCCCGGCGTCGTCGGCGATCCTCCGCAGCCGCGCCAGGCCACGGGCCCGCGACGGCACCTGTACCGGTGCGGCCGCCACCCCCGCGTACATGCAGCCCAGCAGGTCCGCGACGAACCCCGGCCCGGACGGGTGCAGCAGCACCACGCTGCGCCCGCCCTGCCCGAGCGCGGCCAGCCGTGCCGCGACCGCCCGCGCCCGTACGTCGAGTTCCCGGTACGTCAGGGTCTCGGCGATCTCCTCGCCGTTGTGCAGGAAGGCGTACGCCAGGGCGTCCGGCTGCTCGGCGCTGCGCCGGGCCAGCACCTCGGGGAGGCTCGGCAGGGCTCCGGGAAGGGGTTCGGGAAAGGAATCGGGAAGGGAATCGGACACGGGATCGGACACGGAATCGGTCATGGCGCGGCATCCTCGGGATCGCTGGGGCCTCGTGGGCCGGACGACGGTGCTGGGGGTTCAGGCGGCGACCAGACGCACCGGTAGGTGGGTCAGGCCGTGGAACTGGTACGAGCGCAGCCGCCGGGACGGCCCGGCCGGGCGGAACTCGGCCACCCGGTCGACCAGCGTGCGGAGCATCAACTCGACCTCCAGCAGGGCGAGATGGCGGCCGATGCAGAAGTGCGGGCCGCCGCCGCCGAAGCCGAGATGGGGGTTCGGGTCCCGCCCCACGTCGAAGCGGAACGGGTCCTCGAACACCTCCTCGTCCCGGTTGGCCGAGGTCAGGTGGGCCACCACCTTGTCGCCCGCCCGGATCAGCCGGCCGCCGACCTCGACGTCGGTCACCGCGGTCCGCCGGAACACCTTGGTCGGGGTCTCCCAGCGGACGATCTCCTCCGCCGCGGTGGTCACCAGCGACGGGTCCGCCTTCAGCCGCGCCCACTGCTCCGGGTGCGCCATCAGGGCCTGCACCCCGCCCGCGATCGCGTACCGGGTGGTCTCGTTGCCCGCCACCGCGAGCAGCACGAAGAACGCCTGGAACTCGCTCTCGGTCAGCTGGTTGCCCTCGGCGTCGGCGCTGACCAGCCGGGAGACGATGTCCCCCGCCGGGCAGCCGCGGCGCTCGGCGCCCAGTACCGCCGCGTACCGCGCCATCTCCTGCGCGGCCGACCGCGCGCCCACCGCGCCGCCGGAGTCCGGGTCGGCCTCCCCGGCCACGCCCTTCGACCAGGCGAACAGCTTGTGCCGCTCGTCCCGGGGCACGCCCATCAGCTCGGCGATCACCACGATCGGCAGTTCGGCGGCGACCTGCCGGACGAAGTCGCCCCCGCCGTCGCGCAGTGCCCCGTCCACGATCCGCTCGCACTCGGCGGCGATCCGTTCCCGCAGCTGCTCCACCATCCGCGGGGTGAAGCCGCGGTTCACCAAGCTGCGGACCCGGACGTGCTGCGGCGCGTCCTGGTTGATCATCATCATCCGCTGCATGCCGATGGCGACCTCGTCGTACTCCATCGGCTGGGCGCCGGCCAGTTGGGAGGAGAACAGTTCGGGCTTGCGGGCGATCCAGGACACGTCCGCGTGCCTGGTCACCGCCCAGTGGCCGCCGGGCACCTGGGGGTCGGGCTGCCGGTAGACCGGGGCCCGGCTGCGGAGCACGGCGAAGTCGTGGTGGGGCGGAGTGGGCAGGTAGCGGTCCGGATCGAAGACGTCGATGCCGGCGGGGTCGGCTTGCAGGGTCATCCAGGGCTCCTCGGACGGCGGCGGACGGCGGCGCTGTCGCAGCTGTGCGGACAGCGGCGAGTGGGGTGGCGCGGTGCGGCTCGGTCGGTCGACGAGAGTCGGGGGCGTCCGGACGGACGGGGTGTCCGGAGGGGCACGGGTGTCCGGACGGCCGGCGGTGGTCCGGACCGGCGGGGGTCGTCCGGACCGGCGGGGATGTCCGGACGGGCGCGGCGGATCAGCCGACCAGGGCGGGCCCGTGGTCCTCCGCCAGCGGGCTCAGCCAGTCCTCGCCGAGCCGGGCCCGGGTGGCCGGGTCGGTGACGCCCAGGCCGGGGCGGTCGGCCAGGCAGAGCACCCCGACCTTCCCGGTGTGGCCGTTGGTCTGCACCAGCCGGGCCGCCTCGCCGATCTCCGCCAGCGGGTACGTCCGGGACACCACCGGCGCCAGCAGGCCGAGCCGGTACAGCCGCATCATCTCGGCGGCCTCGCCCAGGTTCATGCCGTGACTGCCGACGATGCGCTTGAGGTTCATCCAGAAGTAGCGGTTGTCGAAGGTGTGCTGGTAGCCGGTGCTGGAGCCGCAGGTCACCACCGTGCCGCCGCGCCGGGCCACGATCACCGAGATGCCGAAGGTGGCCTTCCCGACGTGGTCGAACACGACGTGCGGGTCCTCACCGACCTGGGAGCGGATCGCCCGTCCCAGCCGCTTCGCCAACTCCACGGTCTCGTCGGCGGATTCGGGGGCCCGGCCGATGCCGATCTCCTCCCGGTTGATCACCACCTCGCACCCGAGCCGGCGCACCAGCTTCGCCTTGTGCTCGGAGTTCACCACCCCGACCGGGATGCCGCCGGCGTTCTTCACCAACTGGACGGCGAACGCGCCCAGTCCACCGCTGGCACCCCAGATCAGCACCACGTCGCCCTGCTTGATCCGGGCCCCGCGGTCGCTGACCAGCATCCGGTACGCCGTGCCGCCGCACAGCGGGATGCTGGCGGTCTCCTCCCAGGTCAGGTGCGGCGGCTTGGCCACCAGCTGGCTGGCCCGCACCACCGTGTAGTGGGCCAGCCCGCCGAAGTTGGTCTCGTAGCCCCAGGCCTTCTGGTCCGCGCCGAGCATGCCGTCGGCGTGCGTGACCGGGTCCTGCTCGTCCACCACCGCGGTGCTCACCGCGACGTGGTCGCCGACCTTCCAGCGCCGGACCCCGGCGCCCGTACGGACGATCACGCCCGCCGCGTCCGAGCCGATCACCTGGTACGGCCGGTCGTGCCGAGCGGTGTAACCGCCCGCCCGGGCGAAGCGCTTCAGCGCGTCGAAGGTCGACACCGGCGAGAAGGTCGCCGACCAGACCGTGTTGTAGTTGACCGAGCTGGCCATCACGGCCACCAGCACCTCGTCCGGCGCCAGCTCGGGCAGCGGCACCTTGCCGACGTGCAGCGAGCGGCGGACGTCCTTGTCCGCAACACCCTGAAACATGGCGACATCTTCCTGTCGCAAATGCGCGGCGGTGTAATCCTGCGGCAACGCGATTGTCGCCAACTCCTCCGCGGGCGCGTCCCGCAGGACCGCCTCGGACAGCTCATCCATCTGTATTCCCCTCACCCGACGAAGCGGTGGTCCGGAACTTCACCATGGCCGTCCCCGACGCTACGTGACGGTGTTCCGGGGCGGGAACCCCTAACGCCCTCGGCCCACCCGTAGTCGGAGAAAACCGCAGGTGGTGCGTGGTGTACTGGCCCCCTCAGCCGCTCCTGACCCCCCGTCGGGCGGAACTCCGCCCCCGACAGTTAGGGGTGGACCGGAAAGGCGGCGGACCCGGAGACTTCCAGAACGCGCACCGCTTCGGACCGGCACTTCGGAATTCCCCACCGAACTCCGCCGAATCCGTCCCGGAACGAAATGTGACCCATCGTGGACGACCCGCCGGGTCCACGGCTGCGCGGAGAAAACCGATTCGCTTTCAGAAGGGGTGCCAAGCCCACCATGACGAGCCAGGAACAGCACCCCGCCCCCGGGGTCGGGACGCCCCCGCCGCCGCCCACCGCGGTCGCCGTGGTCGGCCTCGCCTGCCGGCTGCCCGGCGCCCCGTCCCCCGACGCCTTCTGGACCCTGCTCGCCGAGGGCCGCAGCGCGCTCGGCCGGCCGCCCGCCGACCGCGGGCTCGACCCCGGCCTCCCGGACGCCGGCTACCTCGACCGCGTCGACCTCTTCGACGCCGACTTCTTCGGCCTCTCCCCCCGCGAGGCCGCCGAGACCGACCCGCAACAGCGCCTGCTGCTCGAACTCGGCTGGGAGGCGCTGGAGGACGCCGGCCTCCCGCCCGCGACCCTCCACGGCACCCGCACCGGCGTGTTCGTCGGCGCGATGGGCCACGACTACCGGCTGCTGCGGCACGGAGCCGACGCGCCGCCCGTCTCCCGGCACACCCTCACCGGGCTCGGCCACGGCCTGCTGGCGAACCGGATCTCCTACACCCTCGGCCTGCACGGCCCCAGCCTCACCGTCGACACCGCCCAGTCCTCCGCGCTGGTCGCGCTCCACCTCGCCCATCGGGCGGTCCGGGACGGCGACTGCGACCTCGCCCTGGCCGGCGGCGTCAACCTCATCCTCAGCTCCGACAGCACCGTCGAGGCCCGGGAGTTCGGCGGACTGTCCGCCGACGGACGCAGCTACCCGCTGGACGCCCGGGCCAACGGCTACGCCCGCGGCGAGGGCGGCGCGCTCGTCCTGCTCAAGCGGCTCGACCGCGCCCGCGCCGACGGCGATCCGGTCCTCGCGGTGATCCTCGCCAGCGAGACCAACCACGGCGGCGCGGCCGACGGCCTCACCGTGCCCGACGCCGACGCCCAGCGGGACCTGCTCCGGCGCACCCTCCGGCAGTCCGGGATCGCGGCGGCGGACGTGCGGTACGTCGAACTGCACGGGACCGGCACCCCGGTCGGCGACCCGGTCGAGGCGGCGGCACTCGGCGCCGCCTACCGGAGCGGCGCGGGGGGCGGCGACCCGGATGCCGGTGACCCGCTCCTGGTCGGCTCCGCGAAGAGCAACGTCGGCCACCTGGAGGGTGCGGCCGGGATCGTGGGGTTCCTCAAGGCCGTGCTCAGCATCCGGCACCGGCAGCTCCCGGCCACCCTCGACCACGAGACACCCAACCCGCGCATCCCGCTCGACCGCCTCGGCCTGCGCGTGCCCGACGCCCTGACGCCGTGGCCCGAGCCCGAGCCCGGGCGGCCGCTGATCGCCGGGGTCAGCTCCTTCGGCGTGGGCGGCGCCAACTGCCATGTGCTGCTGGCCTCTCCGCCGTCGTCCCCGGTTTTTCCGCCGGCCGGCTCGGCACCGGCGCTCCCCGCCGGCGGGGTGGGCTGGCCGCTGTCCGGCCGCACCGAGGCCGCGCTGCGCGCCCAGGCCGCCCGACTGGCCGAGCACCTCACCGCACGGCCCGACGCCGATCCGGCTGTCGCTGATCCGGCCGAGCTGGCGGCGGCCCTGGCCACCACCCGGACCCACTTCCGGCACCGGGCCGTCCTGCTCGGGGACGGCCCACCTGAGGACGGCCTGCTCGGGGACGGCCTGCTCGGGGACGGTCGCACCGAACTGCTGGACGGCCTGCGGGCCCTGGCGGACGGAACCCCGCACCCCCGGGCCGTCCTCGGCACCGCGCCGAACGGTCCGGCCGGCGGCCTGGCCCTGCTGTTCTCCGGCCAGGGCAGCCAGCAGGCCGCCGCCGGGCGCGAACTGTACCGGGCCGTACCGGAGTTCGCGGCCGCCCTGGACGAGGTCACCGCCGCACTCGACCCGCACCTCCGCCTCGACGGGCCGCTGCGCGACCTGCTGTTCGCCGCACCGGACTCCCCCGAGGCGGCGCTGCTCGACCGCACCGAGTACACCCAGCCCGCGCTGTTCGCGCTGGAGACCGCCGTCCACCGGCTCGCCGAACAGCGCGGCCTGCGGCCCGCGTTCGTGCTCGGTCACTCCGTCGGCGGGATCGGCGCCGCGCACGCCGCCGGGGTCCTCGACCTCGCCGACGCCGCCGTCCTGGTCACCGCGCGCGGCCGGCTGATGCAGGCCGCCCGGGCCGACGGCGTGATGACCGCCGTCCAGGCGAGCGCCGAGGAGGTCGCCCCACTGCTCGCCGACCGCCGCGACCGGGTGTCCCTCGCCGCCGTCAACGGCCCCGCGGCCGTGGTGCTCTCCGGCGACGCCGAGGCCGTCGCCGAGCTCGCCGCCCGGTTCGCCGAACAGGGCCGCCGGACAAGGCAGTTGCGGGTCAGCCACGCCTTCCACTCGGCCCACATGGACAGCGCGGTGGCGGAGTTCCGCCGGATCGCCGCCGGGCTGCGCTACCACCCGCCCCGGCTCACCGTCGTCTCCGACGTGACCGGCCGGGTGGCGAGCACCGAGGAGCTGAGCTCCCCCGACTACTGGGCCGAGCAGATCCGCCGCCCCATCCGGTACCACCAAGGGGTGCTCACCCTGGCCGAGTCGGGCGCGACCGGGTACGCCGAGGTGGGCCCCGGCCGGGTGCTCACCTCGCTCACCCGGCAGACCCTCGCCACCCTCCCGACCGCCGACGGC
Organism: Kitasatospora sp. NPDC096077; assembly: GCF_040303245.1. Classification (NCBI taxonomy): domain Bacteria; kingdom Bacillati; phylum Actinomycetota; class Actinomycetes; order Kitasatosporales; family Streptomycetaceae; genus Kitasatospora; species Kitasatospora sp. NPDC096077. Next base: position 153,590 of record NZ_JBEOSV010000001.1, read on the forward strand.
ACCCGCCGTCCGGTGGTGCCGCTGCTGCGCGGCGGCGCCTCCGAGCCCGCCGACCTGCTCCGCTCCCTCGCCGAACTGCACGTCCACGGCGTGGAGTTCGACTGGTCGGCGGCCCTCGGCCGGACCGCCGACCGCCGGACCGGTGACCGTCAGACCGGTGACCGCCGGACCACCCTGCCCACGTACGCCTTCCAGCGCGAGCGGTACTGGTTCACCGACCGCCCGCAGACGGCCCCCGCACCGGCGCCACGCGCCATCCGGGACACCGCACTGCCGCAGGTGCTCGCCGCCCTCGCCGCCGTACTCGGGCACCGGGACGGCGAGCGGGTCGACGCCGACCTGACCTTCCGGGACCTCGGCCTGGACTCGATCGGCACGGTCGAGTTCGGCGACCGGCTCAGCGCCGCCACCGGGCGCGACCTGCCCGCCACCCTCACCTTCGACCACCCGACCCCACGGGCCGTGGCCGACCATCTCGACGCGGCCGACCACCTCGCCGCCGACGGCGACCACATCGCACCGGACGAGGAGTTCCGGACCTCCCCCGAGGAGCCGATCGCGATCGTGTCGATGGCGGGACGCTTCCCGGGCGGGCTGAACTCCCCCGAGGACCTCTGGGAGTTGGTCGAGCGCGGCGGGGACGCGATCGGGGACTTCCCGACCGACCGGGGCTGGCCGGAGGAGCTCTACCACCCCGACCCGGCCGAGCCCGGCCGCAGCTCCACCCGCGAGGGCGGATTCCTCTACGAGGCCGGGCAGTTCGACGCCCAGTTCTTCGGCATCTCCCCCCGCGAGGCGACCGCGATGGACCCGCAGCAGCGGCTGCTGCTCGAAGTCGCCTGGGAGTCCCTGGAGCGCGCCGGACTGCGCCCCGCCGACCTGCGCGGCACCCGTACCGGGGTGTACGCGGGCCTCACCCAACTCGACTACGGCCCACGGCTGCACGAGCCCGCGCCCGGCCACGAGGGACATCTGCTGACCGGGAGCACCATCAGCGTCGCCTCCGGCCGGATCGCCTACACCCTCGGGCTGGAGGGCCCGGCGGTGACCGTGGACACCGCCTGCTCCTCCTCGCTGGTCGCCGTCCACCTGGCCGCGCAGGCGCTGCGCGGCGGCGAGTGCACGTTGGCCCTGGCCGGCGGGGTCACCGTGATGTCCACCCCCGGCATGTTCACCGAGTTCAGCCGCCAGCGCGGCCTGGCCCCCGACGGCCGCTGCAAGCCCTTCTCCGCCGACGCGGACGGGACGGGCTGGGCGGAGGGCGTGGGTGTGCTGGTGCTGGAGCAACTGTCCGACGCCCGCCGCCACGGGCACCCGGTCCTCGCCGTGGTCCGGGGCAGCGCCGTCAACTCCGACGGCGCGTCCAACGGGCTGACCGCGCCGAGCGGGCGGGCCCAACAGCGGGTCATCGCCGAGGCGTTGCGACGCTCGGGCCTGACCGCCGACGAGGTGGACGCGGTCGAGGCCCACGGCACGGGTACGACGCTGGGCGACCCGATCGAGGCCAACGCCCTCATCGAAGCCTACGGACGCCACCGCACGGGCGAACCCCTCTGGATCGGCTCACTCAAATCCAACCTCGGCCACATGCAGGCCGCCGCCGGCGTCGGCGCCGTCATCAAGACCATCGCCGCCCTCAACCACGCCGTCCTCCCCCAGTCCCTGCACGCCGACCAACCCTCACCCCTGGTCGACTGGGACAACGGCATCGCCCTCCTCACCAAACAGCGCCCCTGGCCCCACCACGACCGCCCCCGCCGCGCCGGCATCTCCTCCTTCGGCATCAGCGGCACCAACGCCCACCTCATCCTCGAACAAGCACCCCCCACACCCGAAGCCGAACAACCCCCCACCGGCCTGCCCGTCACCCCCTGGATCCTCACCGCCCGCACCGCCCCCGCCCTCCACGCCCAAGCCCGCCGACTCCTCCACACCCTCGACGACACCACCCACCCCGATGCCATCGCCCGCGCCCTGGTCGAGACACGTACGGTCTTCGGCCACCGCGCCGTCCTCACCGGCGACGCCACCACCCTCCGCACCTCCCTCGCCGCGCTCGCCAACGGCGAACCCACCCCCACCACCGCCCTCGGCCAAGCCCACCCCACCGCGCGCACCGCCTACCTCTTCACCGGCCAAGGCAGCCAACGCCCCGGCGCCGGCCACGAGCTCTACCGCACCTTCCCCGCCTTCAGAACCGCAATCGACGAGGTGACCGCCGCCTTCGACCCCCACCTCCCACACCCCCTCCGCGACATCCTCTTCGCCCACCCCGACACCCCCGAAGCCCACCTCCTCCACCGCACCGTCTACACCCAACCCGCCCTCTTCGCCCTCCAAACCGCCCTCCACCACCTGCTCCGCACCCTGGTCCCCGCACCCGACGTCCTGATCGGCCACTCCGTCGGCGAGATCGCCGCCGCCCACCTGGCCGGCGTGCTGTCGCTCCCCGACGCGGCCACGCTGGTCGCCGCCCGGGCCCGGCTGATGGACGCGCTGCCCGCGGGCGGGGCGATGGCCTCGATCGAAGCGGACCCGTCCGAGATCGAGGCCGAGATCGAGGCGGGGACCGAGGCCGAGTCGGCGGCCGCACCCGGCCGGATCGCCGTCGCCGCCGTGAACGGCCCGCTCGCCACCGTGGTCTCCGGCGACGCGGACGCCGTGGACCAGGTGGTGGCCCGCTGGCGGGGCCGGGGTCGCCGGGCGGCCCGGCTGAAGGTCAGCCACGCCTTCCACTCCCCGCTGATGGACCCGATGCTCGCCGAGTTCCGCGAGGTCGCCGGGCGCCTCGACTACGCGGAGCCCGAGGTGCCGGTGGTCTCGAACCTCACCGGCCGGATCGCCGAGCCGGGCGAGCTGACCGACCCCGAGTACTGGGTGCGGCACGCCCGGGAGGCGGTGCGCTTCCACGACGGGCTGACGGCCCTGCGGGCGTCCGGGGTACGGCGGTTCGTCGAGCTCGGGCCGGACGCCGTCCTCACCACCCTGGTGGAGACCGCGCTCGCCGCCGAAACGACCGAAGCGCCCGAAACGACCGGAGCGCCCGAAGCGCCGGCCGTGGTCGTCCCGACGCTACGGCGCGACCGGGACGAGGTGTCCGGCCTGCTGCTGGCGCTCGGCGCCCTGTACGTCGACGGCGGCGAGGTCGACTGGCCGGTGCTGCTGGGCCGTTCGGCAACGCCGGTCGAGCTGCCCACCTACCCCTTCGAGCACCGCCGCCACTGGCTGGACGCACCGGCCGCGCCGGCCGCGTCCGGCACCACCGGCCACCCGCTGCTGTCCACCGAGGTGGCGCTCGGCGACGACGGCGGCGCGGTGCTGACCGGCCGGGTGTCGGCCCGCACCCACCCCTGGCTGACCGACCACGCCATCGGCGGGACGGTGCTGCTGCCCGGCACGGCCCTGCTCGAACTGGCCCTGCGGGCAGGCGTGTCGGTGGGCCTCCGCACCCTGGAGGAACTCACCCTGGAGTCCCCCGCCGTGCTGCCCGAGCAGGGCGCGCTGCGGCTCCAGGTGGTCGCCGGACCGGCCGACGGGCAGGGCGCCCGCCCGGTGGCGGTGTACTCCCGCCACGACGACTCCGAGCCGTGGACCCGCCACGCCTCCGGCACCCTGACCGCCGGTTCCCCACACCGCCCGTCCGCCGAACCCGCCGCCCCGGCCGTGCCCGTGACCGGCGCCTTCTACGCCGAACTCGCCGCCGAGGGCTACGACTACGGCCCCGCCTTCCGGGCGGTCACCACCGTCAGCCGGGACGGCGCGGAGTCCTCCGCCGAGCTCCGGCTGCCCGAGGAACTCGATCCGTCCGGCTTCCTGCTCCACCCCGCCCTGCTGGACGCCGCCCTGCACCCACTGGTGAAGGGCCGCGGCGACCGGGGCACCGGCCGGATCGCCCTGCCCTTCGCCTGGTCCGGCGTCTCCCTCGGTGCGGCCTCCCCCGCCACCGCGGCCCGGGTCCGGATCACCCCGACCGGCCCCGACTCCGCCCGGCTGGAGCTGACCGACGCCGCCGGCGTGCCCGTCGCCACCGTCGCCTCGCTGACGCTCCGGGAGGTGGAGACCGCCCGGCTCGGCGGGTCGGACCCGGCGGTGGCCCGCGACCTGCTGCGGGTCGACTGGCAGCCCGCCGAAGCGGCCCCGACGGCACCGGTCCGCTCGGTGGCCGTCCTGGGCGCCCCCGACCCGGAGCTGACGGCCGCCCTGCGGGCCGCCGGAGCGGTGCTGCGGGAGCCGGCCGAGGCCCCCGACGTGCTGCTGGTGCGCGCACCGTCCGGCCGGGACGAGCCGCTGGGCGCCGCCCACGCGAGCGCCCGTACCGTCCTGGCGACGCTGCAGAGCGTCCTGGCGGACGAGCGGCTGGCCGACACCCGGGTGGTGGTGGTCACCGAGGGCGCCACCGACGGCGGCGCGCCGCACGCCCTGGCCGGGGCGACGGTCGGCGGCCTGGTCCGCTCGGCGCTCGGCGAGCAGCCCGGTCGGCTGGCCCTGGTCGACCTGGACGGCACCCCGCGGTCGCTGCGCGCGCTGCCCGCCGCACTCGCCCTGGCCGAGCCCGAAGTAGCCGTCCGGCAGGGCCGGTTGACAGTACCCCGGCTGGTCCGGGCCGGCGCCGCGGCACCGGTGGACGCCCGACCGGCGGACCCGGACGGCACGGTGCTGATCACCGGCGGCACCGGCGCGCTGGGCGCCCTGCTGGCCCGGCACCTGGTGCGGACCGGGCAGGCCCGGCGCCTGCTGCTGGTCGGCCGGCGCGGCCCGCACGCGCCCGGGGCGGCCGAACTGCTGGCGGAACTGTCGGCCCTCGGCGCGGAGGCCACCGTGGCGGGCTGCGACGTCGCCGACCGGGAGGCGCTGGCCGGGCTGCTGGCGGGGATCCCGGCGGACCGGCCGCTGACGGCGGTGATCCACACGGCGGGCGTGCTGGACGACGGGGTCGTCTCCGCGCTGACGCCTGAGCGCCTGGCGGCCGTCCTGCGGGCCAAGGCCGATGCGGCCTGGCACCTGCACGAGCTGACCCGGGAGGCGGCCCCGGCCCGGTTCGTGCTGTTCTCCTCGGTGGCCGGGGTGCTGGGCACCGCCGGCCAGGCCAACTACGCGGCCGCCAACGCCTTCCTGGACGCCCTGGCCCGGCACCGGCACGCCCTCGGCCTGCCCGCCACCGCCCTGGCCTGGGGCCTGTGGTCCGGCCCGGGCGGGATGGGCGACCGGCTGGACGAGGCCGGCCGGTCCCGCTTCGAGCGCCTGGGCCTGGCCCCGATCGGCGCCGAGCGCGGACTCGCCCTGTTCGACGCCGCACTCGCCCGACCGGACGCCGTGCTGGTGCCCGCCCCGACCCTTCCGGCCGCCCTGCAGCGGGCGGCCGCCGAGGGGCGGCTCGCCCCGATCCTGTCCGGGCTGGTCGCCCCGACCCCGGGGAAGACACCTGCCGCGCCGCGCACCTCCGGTCTGGCCGAGCGGCTCGCCGGCCAACCCGCCGAGGCCCGGACCGCGCTGCTCGGCGACTACCTGCGCGACAGGGTCGCCACGGTGCTCGGCCACGCCCCGCAGTCGCTGAGCGAACACCGCGGCTTCCTGGAACTCGGGGTGGACTCGCTGACCGCCGTCGAACTGCGCAACCGGATCAACGCCGACACCGGCCTGCGCCTGCCGCCCACCCTGCTGCTCGACCACCCGACGATCGGCGACCTGGCCCGCCACCTCGGGACCGCACTGGCCCCCGATCCGATCGCTCCCTCCCCCGACCGGCTCCGCGCGGACATCGACCGGCTGACCGCCGCGCTGGCCGCCCTGGGCGACCCCGAACGCGGCCCGCTGCTCACCGCCCTGCGCGAGCTGCTGGCACCGCTCGACCCGCTCCACACCGACCTGGACACGGCCACCGACGACGAGATCTTCGACCTGATCGCCGAGGAGCTCGGCATCACCGACAGCGAGGAGGGCTAGGCGATGAGCACCACCGAGGAGAAGCTCCGCGGCTACCTCAAGCGCGTCACCACCGAGCTGCGGCAGAACCGCCGCCGGTTGGACGAGCTGGAGGCCCGGGAGTCCGAGCCGATCGCGATCGTCTCGACGGCGGGACGCTTCCCGGGCAACGTCAACTCTCCCGAAGAACTCTGGGAGTTGGTCGAGCGCGGCGGGGACGCCGTGGGCGCCTTCCCGGCGGACCGGGGCTGGCCGGACGAGCTCTACCACCCCGACCCGGCCAAGCCCGGGCACAGCTACACCCGCGAGGGCGGATTCCTCTACGACGCCGGGCAGTTCGACGCCGAGTTCTTCGGCGTCTCCCCCCGGGAGGCCGCGGCGATGGACCCGCAGCAGCGGCTGCTGCTCGAAGTCGCCTGGGAGTCCCTGGAGCGCGCCGGACTGCGCCCCGACGACCTGCGCGGCACCCGTACCGGGGTGTTCGCCGGGGTGATGTACCACGACTACGGCTCCCGGTTCCGGCGCGCCCCGGAGGAGTTGGAGGGCTATCTGGTCGTCGGCAGCGCGGGCAGCGTGGTCTCCGGCCGGATCGCCTACACCCTCGGGCTGGAGGGCCCGGCGGTGACCGTGGACACCGCCTGCTCCTCCTCGCTGGTCGCCGTCCACCTGGCCGCGCAGGCGCTGCGCAGTGGCGAGTGCACCCTGGCCCTGGCCGGCGGGGTCACCGTGATGTCCACCCCCGCGACCTTCGTCGACTTCAGCCGCCAGGGCGCCAACTCCCCCGACGGGCGCTGCCGTTCGTTCGCCGCCGGTGCCGACGGGACGGGCTGGGCGGAGGGCGTGGGCGTGCTGGTGCTGGAGCGGCTGTCCGACGCCCGGCGCCACGGACACCCGGTCCTCGCCGTGGTCCGGGGCAGCGCGGTGAACCAGGACGGCCGCAGCAGTCAGCTGACCGCGCCGAGCGGGCGGGCCCAACAGCGGGTCATCGCCGAGGCGTTGCGACGCTCGGGCCTGACCGCCGACGAGGTGGACGCGGTCGAGGCCCACGGCACGGGTACGACGCTCGGCGACCCGATCGAGGCCAACGCCCTCATCGAAGCCTACGGACGCCACCGCACCGGCGAACCCCTCTGGGTCGGCTCACTCAAGTCCAACCTCGGCCACATGCAGGCCGCCGCCGGCGTCGGCGCCGTCATCAAGACCGTCGCCGCCCTGAACCACGGCATCCTCCCCCAGTCCCTGCACGCCGACGAACCCTCACCCCTGGTCGACTGGGACAACGGCATCGCCCTCCTCACCAAACAACGCCCCTGGCCCCACCACGACCGACCCCGCCGCGCCGGCATCTCCTCCTTCGGCATCAGCGGCACCAACGCCCACCTCATCCTCGAACAAGCACCCCCCACACCCGAAACCGAACAACCCCCCACCGGCCTGCCCGTCACCCCCTGGATCCTCACCGCCCGCACCGCCCCCGCCCTCCACGCCCAAGCCCGCCGACTCCTCCACACCCTCGACGACACCACCCACCCCGACACCATCGCCCGCGCCCTCGCCACCACCCGCACCGCCTTCGACCACCGCGCCGTCCTCACCGGCGACGCCACCACCCTCCGCACCGCCCTCACCGCACTCGCCAACGGCGAACCCACCCCCACCACCGCCCTCGGCGAAGCCCACCCCACCACCCGCACCGCCTACCTCTTCACCGGCCAAGGCAGCCAACGCCCCGGCGCCGGCCACGAGCTCTACCGCACCTTCCCCGCCTTCAGAGCCGCACTCGACGAAGTGACCGCCGCCTTCACCCCCCACCTCCAACACCCCCTCCGCGACGTCCTCTTCGCCCACCCCGACACCCCCGAAGCCCACCTCCTCCACCGCACCGCCTACACCCAACCCGCCCTCTTCGCCCTCCAAACCGCCCTCCACCGTCTGTTGGAGTCCTGGGGCGTCCGGCCCGACCGGCTCGCCGGGCACTCGATCGGCGAGATCACGGCCGCGTACGTCGCCCAGGTGCTCACGCTGGAGGACGCGGTGACCCTGGTGGCCGCCCGGGCCCGGCTGATGGACGCGCTCCCGGCGGGCGGGGCGATGCTCGCGGTCGAGGCCGACGAGGCCCGGGTGCTGGCCGAACTCGCCTCCGTGGACGGTGTGGTGGCCGTCGCCGCCGTCAACTCACCGGACTCGACCGTGATTTCCGGCGAGGACGCGACGGTCGAGGCGCTGGCGGAGCGCTTCCGGAGGCTGGGCCTGCGGGTCCGCCGACTGCGGACCAGTCACGCCTTCCACTCCCCGCTGATGGAGCCGATGCTCGCCGAGTTCGGCCGGATCACCGCCGCCCTGCCGCACCACCCGCCGCGCATCCCGATCCGCTCCGCCCTCGACGGCCGACTCTTCGACGCCCGGCACCCGTTGACGGCCGCGCACTGGACCGCCCACGCCCGGCAGGCCGTCCGCTACCTGGACGCGGCGCGCGGGCTGGCCGCCGACGGCGTCACCGGCTACCTGGAACTCGGCCCGGACGGCGTCCTCACCGCACTCACCCGGGCCGCCCTGGCCGACACCGCGGCACCCGCACCGGAACCCGCCGTGGCCGCGCTGCTCCGCCGCGACCGGCCCGAGCCGGAGACCCTGCTCACCGCCCTCGGCACGGTCTACGCCCACGGCACCCCGGTGGACTGGACGGCCCTGCTCGGCGGCGTCCCCGGCACCGCCGAAGTGCTGCCGACGTACGCCTTCCAGCACGAGCGCCACTGGTCGGACGTCCCGGAGCAGCAGCGCGAGGGCGGCGCCGCCACGCCCGGCGAGGCCGGCCTCTGGTCGGCGATCGCCCGGCAGGACGTCGGCACGGTGGCCGAGTTGCTGCGGGTCGACGGCGAGGCCGGGCGGTCCGCCCTGGGCACGGTGCTGCCCTCACTGGCCGGTTGGCGTGCGGCGCGCGAGCGCGACGGTGAGCTCGACGGCTGGCGGCACCGGGTGACCTGGCGGCCGGTGCCCGAGGGCGCGCCCGTGGGCGCGCCCGGCCGCTGGCTGCTGGTCCTGCCCGAACCGGAGCGGCTGGCCCCGGACGAGGCCGAGCGGGTCTCGCTCTGGCGGGAGCTGCTGGACGGCGCGCTGCGGCGGGCCGGTGCCGCGGTCGACCGGATCGAGGTGGGGCCGGCGGCCGACCGGGCGCGGCTCACCGCGCAGCTGACGGCGGGCCCGGTCCGTCCGGCGGCGTCGGTGGACCGGGAGACGGCCGCGGTGCTCGGCACCCGGGCGGTGTTCAGCCGCCTCGGTGCCGGCCCGGAGGACCGGGACGGGCCGCTCTCCGGGGTGCTGTCCCTGCTGTCCCTGGGGTCCGCGCCGGTCGAGGGGCGTCCGGCAGTACCGGACTCCCTCGCGGGCACCCTGACCCTGCTCCAGGCGCTGGAGGCGGCGGGGGTGGAGGCGCCGCTCTGGTCGGTGACCTCGGGCGCGGCCGCCACCGGGCCCGGTGATCCGGTGGCCGACCCGGCCGGGGCGCTGGTCTGGGGCCTCGGGGCGGTCGCCGCCACCGAGACCCCGCAGTGGGGCGGCCTGATCGACCTGCCCGGCGAGCCGGGCGGCCGGGCCGCCGCCCGGGCCGTCCGGGCGCTGCTGGCGGGCGGGCCGGAGGCGGAGCTCGCGGTGCGGGCCGAGGGCCTGTTCGCCCGCCGTCTGGTCCCGGCCCCGGCCGTGGCGGATGCTCCCGGCGCCGGGCCCGTCCCGCTGTCCACGCCGACCGGGACGGTGCTGATCACCGGCGGCTCCGGGGCCCTGGCCGGGCACACCGCCCGCCGGCTGGCCCGCCGGGGCGCCGAGCACCTGCTGCTGGTCAGCCGGCGCGGCGGGGCCTCGCCCGGCGCCACCGAACTGGCGGCCGAGCTGACCGGACTCGGCGCGCACCGGGTGAGCTTCGCCGCGGTGGACGTGGCGGACCGGTCCGCGCTCGCTCGGCTGCTGTCCGAGCTTCCCGAGGGGCTGCCGCTGACCGCCGTGGTGCACACGGCGGCCGTGCTGGACGACGCCACGCTCGGCGAGCTGACCGTGGAGCAGCTGGACCGGGTGCTACGGGTCAAGGCGCTGGGGGCGCGGCACCTGGACGAGCTGACCCGGGGGCTGGACCTGGAGGCCTTCGTGCTGTTCTCCTCCGCCGCCGCGCTGACCGGCCTGCCCGGGCAGGGGAACTACGCGCCCGGCAACGCCTACCTGGACGCCCTGGCACTGCACCGCCGGGCCGCCGGGCTGCCCGCGACCTCGGTCTCCTGGGGCCTGTGGGCGGGCGAGGGCATCGCCGACCCGGCGGCGGCCCGGCAGAGCCGGCGGTACGGCTACCTGCCGATGGACCCCGGGACGGCGCTGACCGCGCTGGACCGGGCGCTCGCCGAGTCCGTCCCGCACCTGCTGGTCGCCGCCGCCGACTGGCCGGCCCTGGCCGCCGTCCGTCCCCACCCGCTGCTCGCCGAGCTGCTCCCCGCGGCTCCCGCCGCCGACACCGCCGGCACCGGCACCGCTGGCACCGCCGACGCGGGCGAGTCCGCCGGTCTGCGGGCGGAGCTGACGGCCCTGTCCCCGGCCGAGCGCCGCCAGCAGCTGCTGCGCCGGGTCCGGGCCGAGGCCGCCGCCGTGCTCGGCCGCCGGGACGGCGACAGCGTGGCCCCGCTGCGGGGCTTCCGCGACCAGGGCTTCGACTCGATCGCCACCGTCGAACTGCGCAACCGTCTGGGCCGGCTGACCGGTCTGCGGCTGCCCGCCACCCTGGTCTTCGACCACCCGACGCCGGAGGCCCTGGCCGACCGCCTGCTGGACCGGCTGGATCTGCCGAGCCCTCCGGACGCCGGGACGGGAGGCACCCTGCTGGCCGAACTCGACCGGCTGGAGCGGCTGTTCGCCGCACTGGAGCCGGACGACCCGGACCGCGACCAGGTGCTCGACCGGCTCGGCGCGCTGGCCGGGGTCCGCCGCGATTCCGGGCTGAGCGCGGGCCTGGCCGCGGCGAGCGACGACGAGCTCGTCGACTTCATCGGCCGGGAACTCGGCATCTCCTGACCGTCCGACCGTCACCGGTACCACCCCCGACCCGTCCCACCGCCACCCGTTCCACCGCGACCCGTCCCACCGCCACCCGCGCGCCGTGCCCGCGCACGGCTGACCCGGCTACGAAGGAAGAGACCTTGAACGACGGCAGGATGCGCTACCTCCTGGAGCGGGTGACCGCCGAACTGCACGAGACCCGCCGCGAGTTGCGCGAGGCGAAGGACCGCGACAGCGAGCCGGTGGCGATCGTCGGCATGGCCTGCCACTTCCCCGGCGGCGTGGACTCCCCGGAGGACCTGTGGCGGCTGGTCGCCGAGGGCGGCGACGCGGTCGGCGACTTCCCCACCGACCGGGGCTGGGACCTCGACACGCTGTTCGACCCCGACCCGGACCACCCCCGGACCTCGTCCACCGGCAACGGCGCCTTCCTCGCCGCGCCCGGCGGGTTCGACGCCGACTTCTTCGGCATCTCGCCCCGCGAGGCGCTGGCCAGCGACCCGCAGCACCGGCTGCTGCTGGAGACCGCCTGGGAGGCCTTCGAGCGGGCCGGGATCAAGCCGGGCGACCTGCGCGGCTCCGCCACCGGGGTGTTCGTCGGCACCAACGGCAACGACTACCCGCCGCCGCCCGGCACCGCGCCCGAGGAGCTGGAGGGCTACCTCGCGGTCGGCAACGCGGCGAGCGTCGCCTCCGGCCGGATCTCGTACAGCCTGGGCCTGGAGGGCCCGGCGGTCACCGTGGACACCGCCTGCTCGGCCTCCTCGGTGGCACTGCACCTGGCGGTGCGCTCGCTGCGCTCGGGCGAGTGCGACCTCGCGCTCGCCGGCGGGGTCACGGTGATGACCACACCGCAGATCTTCGTCGAGTTCTCCCGGCAGCACGGCCTCTCCGCCGACGGCCGCTGCAAGGCCTTCGCCGCCGCCGCGGACGGCACCGGCTGGTCGGAGGGCGTGGCGCTGCTGCTGGTCGAGCGGCTCTCGGACGCCCGGCGCAACGGGCACCGGGTGCTGGCCGTGGTGCGCGGCACCGCCGTCAACCAGGACGGCGCCTCGCACGGGCTGACCGCGCCCAACGGCCCCGCCCAGCAGCGGGTCATCCGGGCGGCGCTCGCCGACGCGGGGGTCGCCGCCGACCAGGTCGACGCGGTCGAGGCGCACGGCACCGGCACCCGGCTCGGCGACCCGATCGAGGCCCAGGCCCTGCTCGACACCTACGGCCGGGACCGGGCGGCGGACCGGCCGCTGTGGCTGGGCTCGGTCAAGTCCAACCTGGCGCACACCCAGGCCGCGGCCGGCGCGGCCGGGGTGATCAAGATGGTGCAGGCGCTGCGCAACCAGGTGCTGCCGCGCACCCTGCACGTGGACGAGCCGTCCCCGCACGTGGACTGGGCGTCGGGCGCGGTCCGGCTGCTCACCGAGGACCGGCCGTGGCCGCGTACCGACACGCCCCGGCGGGCCGGGGTGTCGGCGTTCGGGGTCAGCGGCACCAACACCCACGTGATCCTGGAGGAGGCGCCGCCCGAGCCGGAACCGGAGGCCTCGCAGGCGCCGTCCGAGCCGGAGCCGGAAGCGTCCGAGGCCCCGGCGGGCCCGCTGGCCTGGACGCTCTCCGCCCGCACCGACGAGGCGCTGCGGGAGCAGGCCGCCCGGCTGGCCGCGCTGGTCCGGGACGGGCACGACGGCGCCGCCGGGCCCAGCGCGATCGGGCCCACCGCGATCGAGCTCGCCGCGATCGGGCACGCCCTGGTCGCCGAGCGCACCGCCTTCGAGGAGCGCGCCGTCCTGGTCGGCCGGGACGCCCCCGAGCTGCTCGCCGCCCTGGTCGCGCTGGCCGCCGGCGAGTCGAACCCGGCGGTGCTGCGCGGCCGGGCCGGCACCGACCGCAAGGTGGTCCTGGTGTTCCCCGGTCAGGGCGCCCAGTGGCTCGGCATGGCCGCCGAACTCCTCGACACCGCACCGGTGTTCGCCGAACGGATCGCCGCCTGCGGGAAGGCGCTGGCGGAGTTCGCCGACTGGTCGCTGGAGGACGTGCTGCGCGGCCGGGACGGCGCGCCCGGCTACGACCGGGTCGACGTGGTGCAGCCCGCGCTGTGGGCGGTGATGGTGTCGCTGGCCGCGCTGTGGGAGTCCTACGGGGTGCGGCCGGACGCCGTGGTGGGCCACAGCCAGGGCGAGATCGCCGCCGCGTACGTGGCCGGGGCGCTGACCCTGGAGGACGCCGCGCGGGTGGTGGCGCTGCGCAGCCGGGCGATCGTGGCGCTGGCCGGTACCGGCGGGATGGCCTCGGTGCCGCTGCCGCCCGCCCGGGCCGAGGAGCTGATCGCGCCGTGGGGCGACCGGCTGTCCGTCGCGGTGGTGAACGGTCCGGCGGCGGTGGTCGTCGCGGGCGAGCCGGCCGCACTGGACGAACTGGTCGCGCTCGGCGAGCGGGAGGAGCTGCGGATCCGCCGGGTACCCGTCGACTACGCCTCGCACTCCCCGCAGGTCGAGCGGATCCGCGCGCAGCTGGCCACCGCCCTGGCCCCGGTCGCCCCGCGCACCGGGCACACCCCGCTGCTGTCCACCGTCACCGGCGACTGGCTGGACACCGAGCGGATGGACGGCGACTACTGGTACACCAACCTGCGGCGGACCGTCCGCTTCGAGGAGGCCGTCCGGCGGCTGCTGGACAGCGGCCACGGGGTGTTCGTCGAGGCCAGTCCGCACCCGGTGCTGACCGCCGCCGTCCAGGCCACCGCCGAGGACGCCGGGCACCCGGAGGTGTCCGCCACCGGCTCGCTGCGCCGGGACGAGGGCGGGCCGGCCCGCTTCCTGGCCTCGGTCGGGCAGCTCGCGGTCGCCGGGGTGCCGGTCGACTGGACGCCCGCGCTCGGCCCGCGCCCCGCCGCCCGGGTCGACCTGCCGACCTACCCGTTCCAGCGCCGCCGCTACTGGCTGGAGCGGCGCACCGACCACGGCGGCGACCCGCTCACCCTGGGCCTGCGCGCCGCCGGACACCCGCTGCTCGGCGCCGTACTGCAGCCCGCCGAGGGCGGCGGGGCGACCCTCACCGGGCGGCTGTCCACGGCCACCCACCCGTGGCTCGCCGACCACGCGGTGCTCGGCCGGACCGTCGTCCCGGGCACCGCCCTGGTCGAACTCGCCGTCCGCGCCGGGGACGAGCTGGGCCTGCCGGTGCTCGACGAACTGGTGCTGGAGGCGCCGTTGGTGCTGCCCGCGGGGCAGGCCGTCGAGCTCCAGGTGACGGTGGGCGCCCCGGACGCCGCCGGGCGGCGGCCGGTGGCCGTGCACGCCCGGGTCCAGCGGCAGCGGGCCGGGGCGGGCGACTGGCAGCGGCACGCGCACGGCGTGCTCGCCGCCGAGGAGCTCCCCGAGCAGAGTTCCGCCTGGTCGACGGCGGAGGACGCCTGGCCTCCGGCCGGGGCCGTCGCCGTCCCGCTGGACGGCCGCTATCAGCGGCTGGCCGACGGCGGACGGGCCTACGGGCCGTCCTTCCAGGGCCTGCGCGCGGCCTGGCGGCTCGGGCCCGAGCTGTACGCGGAGATCGCCCTGGCGGCGGACGAGCAGGCCGACGCGGCCCGCTACGGCCTGCACCCGGCGCTGCTCGACGCCGCGTTCCACCTCGCCGAACCGGCCGCCGACGCCCCGGAGGAGCAGGGCGTTCCGCTGCCCTTCGCCTGGGCCGGGGTCCGGCTGCACGCGAGCGGCGCCACCGCGCTGCGGGTGCGGCTGCGGCCCGGCCCGGGCGACGCGGTGGTCCTGGACGCCACCGACCCGGCCGGCGCGCCCGTCCTCACGGTCGGCTCGCTGGTCTCCCGCCCGGTCCGCCCCGACCAGCTGGCCGGCCCGGTGTCCGGGCTGCCGCTGCACGTCGCCGGGTGGAGCGAACTCCCGCCCGCCGAGGGCGGATCGGAGGACTGGGCCGTGCTCGGCCCGAACCGGATCGACCTCGGCCGGGAGCTTCCGGGGTATCCGGACGTCGCCGCCGTGGCCGAGGCGCGGGCCGCGACCTTCTGGCTGCCCGTCCCGGCCGACGGCACCGTCCCGGCCGATCGCACCACCCCGGTGCCGGAGCGCGCCCGGGAGCTGCTGCACGCCGTCCTGGCCACCGTCCAGGACTGGCTGACCCGGCCCGAGCCGGCGGACCGTCGGCTGGTGGTGGTCACCTCCGGGGCGGTGTCCGTCGCCGGGGAGTCCGTCGACCTCGCCGCCGCGCCGGTCTGGGGCCTGCTGCGCTCCGCCCAGGCCGAGCACCCCGACCGGCTGCTGCTGGTCGACCTGGACGGCAGCGCCGAGTCCCGGCGCGCCCTGCCCGGGGCGCTGGCCGCCGCGACCGCCGCCGGGGAGACCCAGGTGGCGCTGCGCCTCGGCACCGCCTCCGTCCCCCGGCTGACCGTCCGACCCGCCGCCCCCGACGACCCCTCCGACCCCGGCACCCCGGCGCGCCCGCTGCTCGACCCCGACGGCACCGTGCTGGTGACCGGCGGCCTGGGCCTGCTCGGCCGGCTGGTGACCCGTCGGCTGGTCGTCGAGCACGGCGCCCGGCACCTGGTGCTGGCGGCCCGGCGCGGGCCGGACACCCCCGGCGCCGCCGCGTTCCTGGCCGAGCTGGCCGACCTCGGGGCGCGGGCCGTCGCCGTGGCCGCCGACGCGGCCGACCGGGAGGCGGTGCGCGACCTGCTGGCCCGGATCCCCGCCGAACGGCCGCTGACCGCCGTGGTGCACGCCGCCGGCGCGCTGGACGACGGCCTGCTGACGGCGCTGGACCCGGCCCGGCTGGACACCGTGCTGCGCCCCAAGCTCGACGCCGCCTGGCACCTCCACGAGCTGACGAAGGACGCCGGACCGTCGGCCTTCCTGCTGTTCTCCTCCGCCGCCGGCGTGCTCGGCGTCCAGGGGCAGGCCAACTACGCGGCCGCCAACGCCTTCCTGGACGCCCTCGCCGCCCACCGGCGCGCCGCCGGGCTGCCCGCCGTCTCCCTGGCCTGGGGCCTGTGGGCGGACGGCAGCGACCTGACCGGCCACCTGGGCGCCGCCGACCTGGCCCGGCTCGCCCGGCAGGGCGTGCGGCCGCTGACGACGGACGAGGGGCTCGCGCTGTTCGACGCCGCCGTCCGCGCCGACCACCCGCTCCCGGTGCCGCTGGCGCTGCGGACGGACGCCGATCCGACCCTGGTGCCGCCGGTGCTGCGCGAGGTGCTGGCCCGGCCCCGGCCCGCCCGCCGCAGCGCCGCCGCCGGCCCGGACACGGCCGACCGGAGCGGCCTCGCGGCCCGACTGCACGGCCTGGACGCCCGGCAGCGGCAGGAGGCGCTGCTCGCCCTGGTCCGCCGGGAGGCCGCCGTGGTGCTCGGGCGCACCGAACCGGACGGGGTGGCCGCCGACCGGGCGTTCAAGGACCTCGGCTTCGACTCGCTGACCGCCGTCGAGCTGCGCAACCGCCTGGCCGCCGCCACCGAGCTGCGGCTGCCCGCCACCCTGGTCTTCGACCACCCCAGCGCGCAGGCGCTGGCCGCCCACCTGGACTCCCGGCTGCCGGGCGGGCGGGCGGAGTCCGCCGAGGCCCCGGTCCGCGCGTCCGGCCGGCCGGACGACCACGACCCGGTCGTCATCGTCGCGATGAGCTGCCGCTTCCCCGGCGGGGTGAGCACCCCCGAACAGCTCTGGGAGCTGGTCGACTCCGGGCGGGACGCGATCACCCCCTGGCCCACCGACCGCGGCTGGGACAACGAGTCGCTGTACGACCCCGACCCGGACCGCCCCGGCCACACCTACACCCAGCACGGCGGATTCCTGCACGACGCCGCCGACTTCGACGCCGCCTTCTTCGGCATCTCCCCGCGCGAGGCACTGGCCACCGACCCCCAGCAGCGGCTGCTGCTGGAGACCGCGTGGGAGGCCTTCGAGCGGGCCGGCGTCGACCCGGGCACCCTGCGGGGCAGCCGGACGGCGGTCTACACCGGCGTGATGTACAACGACTACGCGGGCCGACTGCGGGAACTGCCCGAGGAGTTGGAGGGCTACCTGCACAACGGCAGCGCCGCCAGCGTGGCCTCGGGGCGGATCTCCTACGCCTTCGGCTTCGAGGGCCCGGCCGTCACGGTGGACACCGCCTGCTCCTCCTCGCTGGTCGCCCTGCACCTGGCCGCCCAGGCGCTGCGCTCCGGCGAGGCCGACCTGGCGCTGGCCGGCGGGGTGGCCGTGATGGCCTCGCCCGCCGGGATGGTGGCCACCTCGCGGCACCGCGCCTTCGCGCCGGACGGCCGGGTGAAGGCCTTCGCCGCCGCGGCCGACGGGACCAGCTGGGCGGAGGGCGTCGGCCTGCTGCTGCTCGAACGGCTCTCCGACGCCCGCCGGGCCGGACATCCGGTGCTGGCCGTGGTGCGCGGCAGCGCCGTCAACCAGGACGGCGCCTCCAACGGCCTCACCGCCCCCAACGGGCCCGCCCAACAGCGGGTGCTGCGGCAGGCGTTGGCCGCCGCCGGGCTCACCCCGCAGGAGGTGGACACGGTCGAGGCACACGGCACCGGCACCCGGCTCGGCGACCCGATCGAGGCCCAGGCCCTGCTGGCCGTCTACGGTCCGGACCGGGCGCCCGAACGGCCGCTCTGGCTGGGCTCGTTGAAGTCCAATCTGGGCCACACCCAGGCCGCGGCGGGTGTCGCCGGGCTGATCAAGATGGTCGGCGCGCTGCACCACGGCCGGCTGCCCGCCACCCTGAACATCGACCAGCCCGCCCCCGAGGTGGACTGGAGTGCGGGCGGGGTAAAGCTTCTGACGGAGCATCAGGACTGGCCGGAGGCCGACGGCCGACCGCGCCGCGCGGGGATCTCGGCCTTCGGGGTGAGCGGCACCAACGCCCATGTGATCATCGAGCAGCCGCCGGTCCCGGAGCAGCCGCCCGCCCCGCCGGGCGACACCTCGGCCAGGCCGCTGCCCTGGGTGCTCTCCGCCCGGACGGCCGGCGCGCTCGCCGCCCAGGCCGTCCGGCTGGCCGAGCACCTGGCCGAGTCCACCGAGGCACCCGCCGACCTGGCGCACACCCTGCTGGCCGGGCGGGCCCGGTTCGAGCACCGCGCCGTGGTGGTCGCCGCCGAACCGGCCGCCGCCTCCGCCGCCCTGCGCGCCCTGGCGGCCGGCGAGCCCGCCGCCGAGCTGGTCCAGGGCCGGGCCGACGGCGCGCCCCGGACGGTGTTCGTGTTCCCCGGCCACGGCTCCCAGTGGGCCGGGATGGCCCGTGAACTGCTGGACACCGAACCGGTGTTCGCCGAGCGGATCGCGGAGTGCACCCGGGCCATCGCCCCGCACCTGGACTTCGACCTGACCGACGTGCTCCGCCGGCGCGACGGCGCGGCCTCGCTGGACCGGGTCGAGGTCGCCCAACCCGCCCTGTGGGCCGTCCTGGTGGCGCTCGCCGCGCTCTGGGAGTCGTCCGGGGTGCGCCCGGACGCCGTGGTCGGACACAGTCAGGGCGAGGTCGCCGCGGCCACCGTCGCCGGGGCGCTCAGCCTGGACGACGCGGCGCTGATCGTCGCCGCCCGCAGCCGGATCCTGGCCACCCTGGTCGGCCAGGGCTCGATGGCCTCCGTCGCGCTGCCGCTCGCCGAGGCCGAACGGCGGCTCGCCGCCTGGCCGGAGCGCCTCGCGGTGGCCACCGTCAACGGGCCGCGGGCGGTGGTGGTGGCCGGCGAGGAGGACGCCCTGGACGAACTGGTCGCCGCCTGCACCGCCGAGGGCGTCCGGGCCAAACGGCTGCGGGCCGCCACCCTGGCCGGGCACTCCCCGGTGATCGACCAGGTGGCGGACGAGCTGCTGGCCGTCCTGGCGCCGGTCCGGCCGGGCGCCGCGCGGCTGCCGATCTGGTCCACCGTCACCGCCGGGCCGGTCACCGGCACCGAACTGGACGCCGACTACTGGTACCGCAACCTGCGGCACACCGTCCGCTTCGCCCCGGTCGTCCAGCGCCTCGCCGAACCGGGCCGCACCCTGTTCATCGAGGTCAGCCCGCACCCCGTGCTGACCGGCGCGATCCAGGACACCCTGGACGCCGGCGGCCTGCCCGGCGCCGTCGTCGAGACCCTGCGCCGCGACCACGGCGGCCCGGACCGCTTCCTGCTCTCGGCGGGCGCCGCGCTCGTGGCGGGCGCGCCGGTCGACTTCGGCGGGGCGCTCGCCGACGCCCGGTCGGTGCCGACCGCCCTGCCCACCTACCCCTTCCAGCGCCGCCGCTACTGGCTGGACGTCGAACTCGGGCCGCTCACCACGGCGGTGGCGACCGGCCCGGTGGACGACGAGACACCGGACGGTGCGCCCGGCAGCCGGCTGACCGCCCGGCTGGCCGGACTCGCCCCGGACGCCCGCCGGGCCGACCTGCTCGACCTGGTCCGCCGCCAGGCCGCGGCGGCCCTGGGCCACCCCGACACCGAGGAGGTGCTCCCCGACCGGGCCTTCCGCGACCTCGGCTTCGAATCGCTGACCGCCGTCGACCTGCGCAACCGACTGGTCGCCGCGACGGGCCTGCGGCTGCCCGTGACGCTGGTCTTCGACCGGCCCACGCCCGCCGCGATCGCGGACCACCTGGACGAGCACCTGGTCCCGGCCGTCGCCGCCGGTTCCGGGCCTGCCGAACTGCCGGGCCTGCTCGACCGCTTGGAGCAGTCGCTGCCCGGCACCGAGGCCGACCGGCGCGAACTGGCCGCCCGGCTCTCCGCCCTGGCCGCCCTCCTCGACAACGCCCCGGACACCGACCCGGACAGCAGGCAGGACACCATCTCGGCCGCCGCCCCGGACACCTCGCTCGACACCGCGCTGGACCTGGAGACCGCCAGCGACGAGGAACTGTTCGCCGAACTCGACCGGGCCCGGCCCGGCGCGGGCACCGCCCCCACCGGAAGGAGTGGCCACGATGGCCGATGAGGAGAGGCTGCGGCAGTACCTGCGCCGGGCGCTCGCCGACGTGCGCGAGGCCCAACGGCGGCTGGACCAGGTCGAGTACCGGCGCGGCGAACCGGTCGCCGTGATCGGGATGGCCTGTCGGCTGCCCGGCGGCGCCGACTCCCCCGACCTGCTCTGGGAGCTGGTCACCGCCGGACGCGACGCCGTCACCGGCTGGCCGGAGGACCGCGGCTGGGACACCGACGCGCTGTACCACCCCGACCCGTCCGTCCCCGGCACCAGCTACGCCCGGCACGGCGGATTCCTGGCCGACGCCGCCGAGTTCGACGCCGCCTTCTTCGGCGTCTCCCCGCGCGAGGCGCTCGCCACCGACCCCCAGCAGCGGCTGCTGCTGGAGACCGCCTGGCACGCGTTGGAACACGCCCGGCTGGACCCGGACGGGCTGCGCGGCAGCCGGACCGCCGTGTTCGCCGGACTCACCGCGCAGGAGTACCACACCCGCCCCGGGGCGGCCCCGGCCGAACTCGAAGGCCACCTGGGCATCGGCAACCTGGCGAGCGTCGCCTCCGGCCGGATCGCCTACACCTTCGGCTTCGAGGGCCCGGCCGTCACCGTCGACACCGCCTGCTCCTCCTCGCTGGTCGCGCTGCACCTGGCCGTGCGCTCGCTGCGCTCCGGCGAGAGCGACCTCGCGCTCGCCGGCGGCGCCACCGTGATGTCCTCCCCGAGCGGCTTCGTCGAGTTCTCCCGCCAACGCGGACTCTCCCCCGACGGCCGCTGCCGCTCCTACGCGGCGGCCGCCGACGGCACCGGCTGGGCCGAGGGGGCGGGGCTGCTGGTGCTGGAACGGCTGTCCGACGCCCGGCGCCACGGACACCGGGTGCTGGCCGTCGTGCGAGGCACCGCCGTCAACCAGGACGGCGCCTCCAACGGCCTCACCGCCCCCAGCGGCCCCGCCCAGCAGCGGGTCATCCGGGCGGCGCTCGCCGACGCCCGGCTCGCCCCGCGGGAGGTGGACGCGGTCGAGGGCCACGGCACCGGCACCACCCTCGGCGACCCGATCGAGGCCCAGGCCCTCCAGGCCGTCTACGGCACCGGGCGCGACGCCGAACAGCCGCTCTGGCTGGGCTCGTTGAAGTCCAACCTGGGCCACACCGCGGCCGCGGCCGGCGTCGCGGGCGTGATCAAGATGGTCCAGGCGATCCGCCACCGCACCCTCCCGCGCACCCTGCACGTGGACCGGCCCACCCCGCACGTGGACTGGGCCGACGGCGGCGTGCGGCTCCTCACCGAGCCGCGCAGCTGGCCGGACACCGGACGTCCGCGCGCCGCCGGGATCTCCGCGTTCGGGGTGAGCGGGACGAACGCCCATGTGATCCTGGCCGAAGCCGAACCCGAAGCCGAACCCGAACCCGAGGCCGACGTCGAGCCCGAGGCCGACGTCGAGCCCGGGGAGGAGCCGGCGGACGCCACGGGCGACGGGCCCCGACCCGCCGCCCCGGGCGCCGAACCGCCCCCGCTCCCGTGGGTGCTCAGCGCGCGGAGCGAGGCGGCGTTGCGGGCCCGGGCCGGGCAGCTCGCCGAGGTCCTGCGCGGCGACGACCCGCCCCCGGCGGCCGACCTCGCCTGGTCCCTGGCCACCGGTACCCGGCACCCGTCGCGGGCCGTCCTGGTGGCCCGCGACCGTGCGGAGGCCGTCACCCGGCTGGAGGCCTTCGCGAGCAACCCCGGGCCGCTCACCCCCGCCGCCCCCGGCGGCCGGACGGCCTTCCTGTTCACCGGACAGGGCAGCCAGCGCCCGGGCATGGGAGCCGGGTTGTACCGGCGCCACCCGGAGTTCGCCCGGGCCTTCGACGCCGTCACCGCCGAACTCGACCGCCATCTGCCGTTCCCGATCGCCGAGGCCGTCCTCCGACCCGCGGATCCCGTGCGCCGGCCCGCCGACGCCGAACGGCTCACCCGCACCGAGTACGCCCAGCCCGCGCTGTTCGCCCTCCAGACGGCGCTGCTGCGCCTGCTGGACTCCTGGGGTGTGCGCCCGGACCTGGTGGTCGGCCACTCGGTCGGCGCGCTCACCGCCGCCCACGCCGCCGGGCTGCTCGAACTCCCGGACGCCGCCGCCCTGGTGGCCTCGCGCGGCCGGCTGATGCAGCAGCTGCCGCCCGGCGGGGCGATGGCCGCCCTGGAGGCCGAGGAGGGCGAGGTGCTCGCCGAACTCGCGCCCCACGGCGGCACGGTGGGCCTGGCCGCGGTCAACGGCCCGCGCGCGGTGGTGATCTCCGGCGAGGAGCCGCAGGTCGAGGCGGTCGCCGAGGCCTTCCGGGCACGCGGACGGCGGGCCACCCGGCTCCGGGTCAGCCACGCCTTCCACTCGCACCGGATGGACCCGGTCCTGGACGAGTTCCGCACCGTGGTGCAGGGGCTGACGTTCCACCGGCCGCACACCGCGTTCGTCTCCGACCTCACCGGCCGCCTCGCCGGCACCGCCGAGCCCGCCGCCCCGGACTACTGGGCCGAGCACGCCCGGCAGCCGGTGCGCTTCCTGGACGCGGTCCGGACCCTGCGGGCCGAGGGCGCCACCCGCTTCCTGGAACTCGGCCCCGACGGCGTCCTCACCGCCCTGGCCGGCGACGCCCTCGCCGCCGAGGAGCCGCGGCAGCGCCCCCGCCCGGCCACCCTGGCCGCCGCCCTGCGCCGGGACCAGCCGGAGCCGGAGGCCCTGCTGACGGCCGTCGGCCGCCTGCACGCCGCGGGCGCGCCGGTCGACTGGTCCGGCCCGTTCGGCCGACTGCCCGTCCAGCAGGTCGACCTGCCCGGCTACCCCTTCCAGCGCACCCGCTTCTGGCTCGACGGCTCCCCCACCCCTGCCCCCACCCTCCCCGGTCCCGGCACCCGGCCCGCCGACCCCCGGCCCGCCGACCCGGCCGACTGGACCGAGCGCCACGCCGAACTCCCCGCCCCCGAGCTGCTCGACGCCCTCCTCGCCCTCGTCCGCACCGAAGCCGCCGCCGTCCTCGGGCACGCCGCCCCGGACACCCTGACCGCCGACACGGCCTTCGTCGAGCACGGCTTCGACTCGCTCACCTCGGTGGAGCTCGGCGCCCGCCTCTCCGCCGCGACCGGGCTGCGGCTCTCCGGCGCGCTCACCATCCACCACCCCGACCCGCTCGCCCTCGCCGAGCACCTGCACCAGGAGCTCCGGGACCGCCGCACCACCCCCGCCGGCGGCCCGGCCGAGCCGCTGGCCGCCGTCTACCTGGACCTGTGCCGGGCCGGACGGATCCCGGCCGCCACCCAGGTCCTGATCTCGGCGTCCGAGCTGCGCACCCCCTTCCCCGCCGACGACCGCGCCGGGCACGCCGTCCCCCCGGTCGCGCTGGCCGAGGGCGGGGCACCGCTCGCCCTGGTCTGCTTCCCGGCGCTGACCGCGCTGTCCGGACCGCACGAGTACGCCCGGTTCGGCCAGGCCCTGGACGGACGGCGCACCGCGCACGCCGTCCCGGCCCCCGGCTACCGGCCCGGCAGCGCGCTGCCCGACTCGGTGGACGCCTTCGTCCGACTGCACGCCGACGCCGTCCAGGAGCTGTACGGGGAACGGGAGTTCGCCGTGCTGGGGCGTTCGCTCGGCGGGTGCGTGGCGCACGCCGTGACCGCCGAGCTGGAGCGGCGCGGGGTGCGACCGGCCGGACTGGTGCTGGTCGACGCCTATCCGATGGACACCGCCACGCTGCCCGGCATGGAGTGGTGGATGCCCGCGATGGTCGACGGGATGCTGGAGCGGCTCGGCACCCAGGACCTCACCCTGACCGACACCGGGCTCACCGCGATGGGCGCCTACCTGCGCACCTTCGGCTCCTGGCAGCCCGAACCGATCGCCACCCGCACCCTGCTGCTGCGCGCCGAGCAGCCGCTGCCCGGCACCGGGGACCGCCCCGGCGGCCCGGACTGGCGCGCCTTCTGGCGGCTGCCGCACGAGAGCGCCGACATCCCCGGCGACCACTTCTCGGTGCTGGAGGACCACTCCGCCGGCACCGCCGACGCCGTCCACCGCTGGCTCGCCGAGCTGGAGCGATGACCGGTCCCACCACCGACGCCCCCCAACGACACCCCGACGACACCACCGACAGACCCACGAGGAGAAACCCGATGACCCGACCGTTCCGCTTCGGCCTCGGCAAGCTGGCCGTCCCCGACGACGCCGAGCAGTGGCAGAGCCTCTCCAAGGAGGTCGAGTCGCAGGGCTACGACGTCCTGCTGGTCCCCGACCACCTGGGCCGGACCGCGCCCTTCCCCCCGCTGGTCGCCACGGCCGCGGCGACCGGCCTGCGGGTCGGCACCCTGGTGCTCAACTCCGGCTTCTACCACCCGCCGCTGCTCGCCCGGGACATCGCCACCGTCGACCGGCTGACCGGCGGCCGGATCGAGGTCGGGCTCGGCACCGGCTATGTGCACGCCGAGTTCCAGGCGCTCGGTCTCGACCCGGGCACCCCCAAGGACCGGGTGGACGCGCTGGAGCGCACCGTGCTGGAGCTGCGCCGGCTGCTCGGGGACCCGGAGCACGTCCCGGCGGCCGTGCAGGACCCGGTGCCGCTGCTGATCGCGGGCAACGGCAACCGGGTGCTGCGGCTGGCCGCCCGGCACGGCGACATCGTGGGCTTCATCGGGATGCGCTACGACCCGACCGCGTTCGGCGGGCTGCGGCTCATCCCGCGCGCCGAACTCGCCGAGCGGGTCGCCTACTTCGACCGGGTGGTGGGCGAGCGGGCGGCGCAGGTGGAGAAGAACCTGCTGCTCCAGGCGGTGATCGTGACCGAGGACCGGGACGCCGCGATCCGGCACGTGGCGGCCACCCAGCTGCCGGTGCCGCTGACCGAGCTGGAGCAGACGCCGCTGCTGCTGATCGGCACCGTCCAGCAGATCATCGACCAGGTGAAGGAGCTGCGGGACAGCTTCGGCTTCTCCTACTTCACGGTGATGGACGCCCACCAGGAGGCGTTCGCGCCGGTGGTCGAAGCGCTGGCCGGTACCTGATGACCGGCGCGACAACCTGGGTTGTCACCCGGCCCGGCGGGCGGCCGCCCCACCCGGGCGACAACCTAGGTTGTCGCCAGCCCCTCGACGGAGGCGTCCTCGCCGCGCGGCCACCGCTTGCGGGCGGCCTGCCGGCTGATCCCCAGCAGCTGGCCGACCTCGCCGAAGGACGCCCCGGCCGCCAGCGCCTCCCGGGCCAGCCGGTCCACCTCCTCGGCCGCCGCCAGCCGGGCCGACTCGGCGGCGGCCAGCCCGGCCAGCGCCGCCGCCGGGCCACCGCCGCCGTCGCCGCCGACGCCGTCCGCCGGCCGCTCGACCCCGGCACCCACCCCGACCGCCCCGGCCACGCCCGTCGCGCCCGCCGCCCCGCCGTCCAACAGCGGCCGCAGGCAAGGCCCGAGCAGCTCGACCAGCCGCCCGGCCGGCGCCCGGTCGACCTCGGGCACCCGCAGCAGGTAGCGGGTGACCAGCAGCCCGAGCACCACCGAGCCCACCAGGGTCGCCCGCAGCTCCACGTCGTCACCGGTCAGCGCGTCCGCCACCGGGCTGTTGCCCGGGTCGGCGACCGCGCAGCGCACCGCCTCGGCGGCCTGCGGGTGGGTGAGCATCGAGCGCAGCACCGGCATGCTGCGGTCCGGCCGGCCGTCGATGTCGGCCAGCGCGTGCGCGAGCAGCCGCTCGCCGAGCCGGTCGGCGGGGCCGCCGAGGGCGCCGCCGAAGCTGAGGGCGATCTCCGAGACCGCGTCGAACAGCTGCTCCTTGGAGCCGAAGTGCTTCATCACCAGTGCCGGGTCCACCCCGGCCCGGTGGGCCACCGCGCGCACCGTGGTCTGCTCGTAGCCGAGTTCGGAGAACAGCTCCCGGGCCGCCGCCAGGATGGCCTGCCGGCTGCGGCTGCGCCGCTCGCCGCGCCCGGTGGGCGCCGCCTCCGCCGCGCCCTCCGCCTCGGCCGCGACCCCGGCACCACCACTGCGGGACCCTGCCATGCCGCCTCCTCGCCTCGTCACACCGCGACACATTCGTTCAACACTTGTTGACCCAATCAGGACGTCTCCCTACCATGAAGCAGTCTACAAGCGTCGACCGCGCTCGTTCCCTCGACGCTGCCCTGCCCTACGCTCAAGGAGCCGGCCATGACGACCCACGACCAGCCATCGGTGGCCGAACCGCCCACCCCGGCCGACCGTCCGACAACACCCGCCCCCGGCCGGGCCGGCCCGCTGGCCCTCGCGGTGATCGTCACCTGCCAGCTGATGGTGGCCGTCGACGGCAACATCGTGAACATCGCGCTGCCCCGCATCCAGTCTGGGCTGCACTTCTCCCCGGACGGCCTGGCCTGGGTGTTCAGCGCCTACTCGCTGGCCTTCGGCGGGCTGCTGCTGCTCGGCGGACGGGCCAGCGACATCCTCGGCCGGCGCCGGATGTTCATCTGGGGCCTGCTGCTGGTGGTCGCCGCCTCGCTGCTCGGCGGGCTCGCCCCCAACTCCGCGCTGCTGATCGCGGCCCGCGCCGCCCAGGGCGTCGGCTTCGCCTTCGCCGCGCCCGCCGCGCTCTCCCTGATCGCCGTCACCTTCAAGGAGGGCCCGGAACGCAGCCGGGCGCTCGGGGTGTTCTCCACCGTCGCCGGGCTCGGCATCACCATCGGGCTGATCCTGGGCGGCCTGCTCACCACGCTCTCCTGGCGGCTGGTGTTCTTCGTCAACGTGCCGATCGGCCTGGCCGCCGTCGTCCTGGCCACCCGTCAGCTCGCGGAGACCGAGAAGCACCCGGCCCGCCCCGACGTGGTCGGCGCCCTCACCTCCACCGCCGGCATGACCGCCCTGGTCTACGGACTGATCAACGCCTCGTCGGCGGGCTGGAGTTCGGCCACCACGGTGGCCGCCCTGGTGCTCGGGGTGCTGCTGCTCGGCGCGTTCGTGGTCACCGAGACCAAGGTCCGCCAGCCGCTGATCTCGCTGCGCCTGCTGGCCCAGCGCGCCCGCTCCGGCGCGTACGGGATCTTCCTGCTGCTGTTCGCCGCGATGGGCGGCACCTACTTCCTGCTCTCGCTGTACGTCCAGGACGGCCTGGGCCTGTCCCCGCTGACCGCCGGGCTCGCCTTCCTGCCGATGGCCCTGGCCCAGTTCGCCACCGCACGCAGCGCCGCCAAGCTGATCCCCAGGTACGGCGCCAAGACGCTGATCGTCACCGGCGCGGCGCTGATGCTCGCCGACAGCCTGTGGCTCGCCGCCACCGGCCCGCACAGCGACTACCTGACCGGCCTGTTCGGCCCGCTGGTGCTGCTCGGCGCCGGGCTCGGCCTGGGCTTCGTCCCGCTCAACATGACCATCCTGGCCGGTCTGGCGCCCAAGGAGACCGGCGCGGCCTCCGGGCTGCTGCAGGCCGTCCAGCAGATCGGCCTCTCGCTCGGCGTCGCCGTGCTCGCCACCCTCTACGGCGGCTCGCTGCACGGCGCCCAGCACCCCGACCGGGCCCAGCTCGCCGACGGCCTGTCCACCGCGGTGGTCGCCGCGGCCGCCTTCAGCGGCGTCGCCGTCCTGATCGCCCTGCTCGTCATCACCCGCCCCAAGGCCAAGGCCTGACGGACCGCGGGTCCGAGAACCACACCCCCCGGAAAGGCACGTCCCCGTGAGCACACCGCACCACCTGCACCTCGCCGCCGCCCTCGACGGCGCCGGCTGGCACCCGGCCGCCCGCCACCAGCCGGAGGCCGACCCCCGGCCGTTCACCCTCGACCACTGGGCCGCCCAGGCCCGCCAGGCGGAGGTCGGGCTGCTCGACTTCGTCACCGTCGAGGACCCGCTGTCCCGCGCCCCCGGCCCCGGCGAGGAGCTGGACCGCCGGCTCGGCCACACCCTGCACCGCCTGGACGCGCTCACCCTGGCCGGCGCCCTGGCCGCCCGCACCCGGCACCTCGGCATCATCCCCACCGTCGTGGTCAACTCCGGCCAACCCGCCCCGATCGCCAAGGCGGTGGCCACCCTGGACCACCTCAGCGCCGGCCGCGCCGGGCTGCGCACCCAGCTCAGCCCGACCAGGCCGATCCCGCTGGAGACGCTGTTCCTGCCCGAGGTGCAGGCGCAGATCCAGCAGAGCTTCGACCGGGCCGCCGAGCTGGTCCGGGTGGTCCGGGCGCTGTGGGACGGCACCACCGACGAGCAGGCCCTGCGCGCGCTGGCCCCCGGCCGCTTCGCCGCCGACGGCGACGGGGGCTCCGACGGCGACGGGGGCGACGCGGGCGAGTGGCCGCTGCTCCCCGACCCGTCCAGCGCCCCGCGCCCGCCGCAGGGCCACCCGGTGGTGTTCACCCTCGCCCACATCAGCGTCCCCTGGCGGTACGGCGCCCAGGTCACCGACGTGGTCTCGATCACCCCGCACGGCGTCGACGACGTCCGCACCGCCGTCACCGAGATCCGCGCCGAGCAGCAGGCGGTCGGCCGGGCCGGGCGGACCGTGCACGTCTTCGCCGACGTCCTGGTCCACCTGGACGCCGAGCCGGGCGCCGCCAAGGCCCGCCGGGACCGGCTGGACGCCACCCTGGGCACCGAGCACACCTCGGACGCGCCGATCTTCGCCGGCACCCCCGCCGAACTCGCCGACCTGCTCCAGGAGTGGCAGCAGGCCGGGCTCACCGGCTACCGGCTCCGCCCGGCCACCACCGCGCACGACCTCCCGGCGATCGCCACCGGCCTGGTACCCGAACTCCAGCGGCGCGGCGCCTACCGCACCGACTACGCCGAGGAGACGCTGCGCGAGCGGCTGGATCTGGGCACCGCGCCCTGAGCCG
Source organism: Kitasatospora sp. NPDC096077 (assembly GCF_040303245.1). Classification (NCBI taxonomy): domain Bacteria; kingdom Bacillati; phylum Actinomycetota; class Actinomycetes; order Kitasatosporales; family Streptomycetaceae; genus Kitasatospora; species Kitasatospora sp. NPDC096077. The sequence continues at coordinate 182,261 of NZ_JBEOSV010000001.1, forward strand.
CGGTCGGACGGGTCACGGCACGCCGCCCCGTGCCGTGCCGCTCCACGGACAGCCGGTCCGCGGCGGGCCGCTCCGAGGACAGCCGGTCCGCAGCAGGCCGGCCCGAGCCCGGCGGCAGCGAACGCGCCAGCTCGGAGCGGCCCTTGACCCGCAGCTTGCGGTAGGTGTGGGTGAGGTGCTGCTCCACCGTGCTGACCGTGATGAACAGCTGCTCGGCGATCGCCCGGTTGGAGTGCCCGGCCGCCGCCAGCTCCGCGACCCGGCGCTCCGAGGCGCTCAGCCCCGAGTCGTCCTCCTCCTCGGCCGACCCCTTCAGCCGGGCGAGCAGCGGCCCGAGGCCCAGCTCCTCGGCGCCCTCCCGGGCCCGTCGCAGCGCCTCCCGACCGGCCTGGCGGCGGCCCGCCGCGAGCTGGGCCTCGGCCAACTCCGCGAGCGCCCAGGACAGTTCCAGCCGGTCGCCGGCCTCGTCCAGCAACTCGACGGCCTGCTGGAGCAGTTCGACCCGGTGGTCCGGCTCGCAGGCGGCCAGCGCCCGCAGCGACAGCCCCCGGGTGCGCGGCCGCTGGGCCGCCGGGTGCGCCGCCTGGGCCAGCGCCAGCCGACGGGCCTGCTCCGGGCGGCGCAGCGCCAGCAGGGCCCGGGCCGCGTCGGCGCGCCAGGGCACGAAGGAGGGCACGTCCAGCCCCCATTCCTCCAGCAGCCGTCCGCAGCGGGTGAAGTCCTCCAGCGCCGCGTCCGCCGCGCCGGCCGCCAGCCGGTGCCGGCCGCGAGCGTGCAGGAACTGGGCCCCGTAGCGGGTGCGGGTGAGCCGCTCCGGCAGCGTGGGCAGTCCGGGCTCCGCCTCGGGGGTCGGGCCGAGTGCGGCGGAGGCCAGCAGCAGCGCCGCCAGCGGCGCGCCCAGCCAGACGCCCCAGCCGCCGGAGGGCAGCAGGGCCAGTGCCTGCCGGGCGTGCCGGGCGGCCTCGGCCACCTGGCCGAGCCGCAGGGCGATCTCCGCCATGGTGGCGGTCAGCAGCGCCTGCCAGACCGGGATCCGGCGCCCGGCGGTGTCCCGGAGCAGGTTCGCGCACCAGGGCGCCGCGAGGTCCGCCCGGTCCGCGTACAGCAGCACGTACAGCGCGGACTGCAGCGCACCGTAGGCGGCATCCTCCAACGGCGTGGTGCGCAGCACCAGTTCGGCGGTGCGGATGTCCTCCGGGGTGCCGCCGGTGCGCAGCACCCGGGGCAGGGCCAGCAGGGAGCGCTGCTGGGGTTCCCCGGCGGGCAGGCCGGGCGGCGGTGCGGGGTGGCCGGGCGGCACCAGGTGCGGGGCGATCGAGCGGACCTGCTCCAGCGCCCGGGTGAGCTCGTCGCGCAGCGGGCCGGCGGCCGGGTCGAGGCCGGTGAGGGTGCGGGTGATCTCGGCCTCGGTACCGTGCCAGTTGAGCATCCGCAGCAGTCCGATCCGTTCGCCGTCCGCCAGGTCGTCCAGCCGGTCGGTGAGCGGGCGGACCAGCCGGTAGGCGGCCTGCGGGTCGGTGCGGAAGCGGACGATGCCGCGCAGCAGGGCGGTCTCGGTGTCACCGGCCGTGCCGGCCAGGGCCAGGCAGGATTCGGCGAAGGCGTCGTCGTCGCGGCGCAGCGCCGCCCGGGCGGCGTCCAGCAGCACCGGCCGGGCCCACGGTTCGGTGGCGTCGCGGGCGGCCAGCAGGTGGGCGGCGACGGACTCCGGCGTGCCGCCGCTCTCGTACACCAGGCGGGCGGCGCGCAGCTGGCGGGCCGCCCGGTCCGGTTGCGGCAGCCCGTCCAGGACGGCCCGGGCGACGGCCGGGCCGCGCAGTCGGCCGTCGACGACCAGGCCGCCCGCGGTCAGGGCGGTCAGCACGTCCCGGGCGGGGCCGCCGAGGAGCTGGGGCAGCAGGTCGGTGGAGCCGGACTCGGCCAGCACCGCGAGGGCCCGGGCCGGTTCGGCGGCCGCGGCGCCGGCCCGGTGCAGGCAGGCCCGTACGGCCAGGGCGAAGGCGGGGCCGGGCACCGGTTCGACGGCCGGGCCGGCGCCCGCGCAGTCCTCGGCGAGGGCGCGCAGCAGCAGCGGGTTGCCGCCGGTGAGCCGGTACCAGACGGCGAGTCGGGCCGGGGGTGCGCCGAGCAGTGCGGTGAGCAGTCGCCCGGCGCCGTGTTCGCTGAGCCGGTCGACCCGCAGCCGGGTGAGGTGCGGCAGGCGCAGCAGGGCGGTCCACCAGTCGCGGTCGGTGCCGGAGTCGGTGGGCGGGTCGGGTTCGGTGACGACGAGCAGCACGGGGGCGGTCGGGGACCGGGTGGCCAGGTGGATCAGGGTCTGCCGGGAGGCCGGGTCGGCGTGCTGGAGGTCGTCCACGGCCAGCACCAGCGGGGTGCGGGCGGCCAAGGTGTGCAGCAGCAGCCACAGGTCCTGGTCGACCTGGGAGGGGACCTGTCCGGTGCCCGGCGGGTCCTCCCGGCAGGGTTCGGCGGTGTCCGGCCCGCCGAGCAGGGCCAGGGCGGCGGTCCGGACGGCCGGGGGCAGGTCGGGCTGGCGCAGCAGTTGCTGCAGGACGCCGAAGCGCACGGTGCGCTCCGAGCAGCGGGCGGTCGCGGTGAGCACCAGCGCGCCGCGGGCCTCGGCGGCGGCCGTGAAGGCGCGCAGCAGCTCGGTCCGGCCGCAGGCGGCCGGGCCGGAGACGGCGAGCAGGCCGCCGCTGCCGTCCAGGCAGTCGTCCAACAGCCGTGCGAAGCGGTCCAGTTGTGTGTCGCGTTCGACAGGATTCACGTCGGCTCCCCGTTGCCTGGCCGGGGCGGGTCGGCTTCCGTCGCCCACCCCGGTGCTGTTCCGTTCCGTTCTGTTCCGCCGCTGCTCCGTCCGCCGGACCGCGCTGTCCGCCGTACGCCGCCCCCGCCGCCCGTTCCGTTCAGCCCACCCGGCTGCCGCCCGCCGCCGACGCCAGCAGTCGTCTGGTGTAGGGGTGTTCGGGGTGGTCGAAGACCTCGTCCACGGTGCCGGACTCCACCAGTTCGCCGTCCTTGAGGACGATCAGCCGGTCGCTGAGGTGGTGCACCACCCCCAGGTCGTGCGAGACGAACAGCAGGGCCAGGCCCAGCTCCCGCTGGAGCGTGGAGAGCAGGTCCAGCACCTGGGCCTGGATCGACACGTCCAGGGCCGACACCGGCTCGTCGCAGACCAGCAGCCGGGGCCCGGTGGCCAGCGCCCGGGCGATCGCCACCCGCTGCCGCTGCCCGCCGGACAGCTGGGCCGGGCGGCTGCGCAGCACCGTGCCGGGCAGGCCGACCTGGTCCAGCAGTTCCACCGCCCGGGCGTCGCAGGCCGGGCCGCGCGGCACGCCGGTGGCGGCCAGCGCCTCGGCGAGGATCCGGCGCACGTCGTGCCGGGGGTCGAAGGAGCTCAGCGGGTCCTGCTGGACCAGTTGGAGCAGTCCTCGGCGCGGTCGGCGCCGCCGCTCCGGCAGGCCGCTCCACGGCTCGCCGGTGAAGCGCACCGCGCCGGTGTCGGGTTCCAGCAGGCCGAGTGCGATCCGGGCCAGCGTGGTCTTGCCGGAACCGGACTCGCCGACCAGGCCGAGGGTCTCGCCGGCCGTCACGGTGAAGGAGACGTCCCGCACCACCCGGTGCGCGGTGCCGTCCTGGCCCCGGTAGGTCTTGGAGACGCCGTCCACCTCCAGCAGCACCGCCGGTTGCGCGCTCCGCCCCGCAGTGGCGGCGGAAGCGGCGGCGGCGAGCGGGCGCGGCTCAGCCGACGGCAGCGGCAGCGGCAGCGGGCCGCCCGGGTGCCAGCAGCGGGCGGTGTGCCCGGCCTCGGCGTCCGCGGCGGCCGGGGCGGCCGGGGCGGCCGGCAGCTCCCGGCGGCAGCGGTCGTCGGCCAGGGCGCAGCGGGCCGCGTACGGGCAGCCGTCCGGCCCGGCGGCCGGGTTCGACGGGCGGGGCGCCGAGAGCGGCCGGCCCCGGCCGGTCCGCCCGGGCACGGCGGCCAGCAGTGCCCGGGTGTACGGGTGCTGCGGGTCGCCGAGGACCTGTCCGGCCGGGCCCTGCTCGACCACCACGCCCGCGTACATCACCGCGACCCGGTGCGCCAGCCGCTCGACCACCGAGAGGTCGTGGCTGATCAGCAGCAGCGCGGTGCCCCGGTCGACCAGGTCGCCGAGCAGGTCGAGCACCTGGGCCTGGACGGTGGCGTCCAGCGCGGTGGTGGGTTCGTCGGCGAGCAGCAGTTCCGGGCCGGCCGCCAGCGCCGAGGCGATCAGCGCGCGCTGGCGCAGCCCGCCGGACAGCTGGTGCGGGTACTGTCCGGCGCGGCGCTGCGGTTCCGGCACGCCGACGTCGGTGAGCAGTTCCAGGACCCGGGCGCGGGCGCGGGGGCGGTCGACCGTGCGGTGGACCCGCAGGGCCTCGGTGATCTCCGCGCCGACGGTGCGCAGCGGGTCGAGCGAGACCAGGGCGTCCTGGAGCACCAGGCCGATCCGGCGCCCGCGCAGCTGCCGCCAGCGCCGTTCGGTGAGCGCGCCGAGGTCGAGGCCGTCGAACTCCAGCCGCCGGGCCCGGACCCGGGCGTGGCGTCCGGTCATGCCGACCAGGGTCCGGGCGGTGACGCTCTTGCCGGAGCCGGATTCGCCGACCAGGGCCAGGCACTCGCCGCGCCCCAGGGTGAGCGAGACCTCGCGCACCACGTCGGGGCCGGTCCCGAAGGCCACCTGGAGGCCGTCGACGGCGAGCAGGGGGGACGGGGTGACGGTCACGGGGACCTCCGGGTGAATCGCTGCTGGAGGTGGCGGCCGACCACGGTGACGGCCGCCACGGTGAGGGTCACGGCGGCGCCCGGGAACACCCCGAGCCACCAGGCGGTCGCCAGGAAGCCGCGCCCCTCGGAGAGCATCGCCCCCCACTCGGGGGAGGGCGGGCGCGGTCCCAGGCCGAGGAAGCTGAGGCCGGAGGCGGCGATCAGCGCGGTGCCGAAGCCGACGGTGGCCAGGGTCAGCAGCGGGGCCAGCGAGTTGGGCAGCACGTGGCGCAGGATCAGCGACCGGCGCGGCACCCCGAGGGTGACGGCGGCCTCGACGTAGCCCGAGCGGCGCACCAGCAGGGCTTCGGAGCGCACCAGCCGTCCGTAGCCGGGCACCAGGGCGATGCCGATGGCGAGCACCAGGTTGCCGGTGCCGGTGCCCAGGACGGCGATCACCAGCAGCGCCAGCAGGGTCGCGGGGAGGGCGAGCAGTACGTCGGCGGCGCGCATCAGCAGTCGGTCGGCGACCGGGCCGCCGAGCGCGGCGGCCAGGCCGAGCGCCGCGCCGCCGACCACCGCGAGCACGGTGGAGCCGAAGCCGAGGGCGAGCGCCGGGCCGGCGCCGTGCACCAGCCGGGCGAACACGTCCCGGCCGAGCTGGTCGGTGCCCAAGGGGTGGGCGGCGCCCGGGGGTTGCAGGGCGTTCACCGGGTCGGTCGCGGTCGGCGACACCCCGGTGAGCAGGCCGGGGAGCAGCCCGGCCAGCAGGATCAGCAGCAGCACGGCACCGGCGGCCAGCACGGCCGGGGGCGGCAGTCGGACGGCCCGGCGGGCCGAGGCCGCACCAGGCGAGGCCACACGGGCCTCACGGACGGCGGAAGGAGGGGCGAGGGCCACCGGATCACCTGTTCCCGAGTCGCGGATCGAGGACGCCGGCGAGCAGGTCGACCGCCGTCGAGATCACCACGAAGACCAGCGCGGACAGCAGCACCACCCCGATCACCACCGGCACGTCCCGGCTGTTCACGGCGGCGAGCACCAGCGAGCCGACCCCGGGCCGGCCGAACACCGACTCCACCAGCACCGTCCCGCCCAGCAGCGAGCCGGTCAGCCAGCCGGTCAGGGTCATCAGCGGGACGGCCGCGTGCCGCAGCGCGTGCCGCAGCACGACCCCGGCCCTGCTCAGTCCGCGGGCCCGCGCCGTCACCGCGAAGGGCTGGCCGAGCGCCGCCTCCAGGCCCTCGCGCAGCACCTGCGCCAGGGTCCCGGCCAGCGGCAGCGCCAGGGTGACGGCGGGCAGCACCAGGGCCGCCACGCCGTCCGCCCCGGCCACCGGGAACAGCCTCAGCTGGAAGGAGAACACCGTCAGCAGCACCAGGCCCAGCCAGTAGGAGGGGGTGGAGACGGCCACCAGCTCCCAGGCGGCGGTCAGCGCCTTGAGCGCGGGCCGCCGCCCGGCCGTGGCCACCGCCGAGAGCACCGCGATCAGCAGCGCCAGCAGGACGGCGGTCAGGGCGAGTTGGGCGGTCGGGCCGAGCTGCTCGGCGATCAGGTCGGACACCGGGCGCTGCAGTTGGTAGGACTGCCCGAGGTCGGCCCGCAGCAGTCCGCCCAGGTAGTGCAGGTACTGCACTACCACCGGCTGGTCGTAGCCGAGGTCGTGCCGGATCGCCTCGCGCACCTCGGGCGGGGTGGTGGTGGCCGGGCCGAGCAGGGTGGCGACCGGGTCGCCCGGGATCAGCTGGAGCGCGGCGAAGGCCAGCGTCGCGGCGCCGAACAGCACCGCCAGCGCGCCGACCAGCCGCCGCAGTCCGGCCCGCAGCAGGGCCGGCAGCCGGGGCGGCCGCGCCGCGGCGGGCTCCACCGCCCCGGCCCGGTCGGCCACCGGCGGCGCCTGGTGGGTGGTCACGGGGTCCGCCAGGCGTCGTAGAAGTCCAGCCAGGTGTCGGGGTCGAAGCCGAGCCCGCCGACCTTCGCCGAGACGCCGGTCAGCGCGACCGGGGTGTACACCGGGACGACCACGGCCAGGTCGATCGCCCGCTGCTGCACCTTGGCGTAGACCTGCCCGCGTTCGGTGGCGTCGAGCGTCGCCCGGCCCCGGTCGGTGAGCTGGTCGAGCTGCTGGTCGGGCAGGAAGGTCGGGTTGATGCCGCCCTTGGCGGGCGCGCTGGCCGAGTTGAGGAACTGCCAGAGCACGTCCGGCTCGAACCGGGCCCAGGCCAGGTCGACGATGTTCGCCTTCCCGCCGTACACCAGGGTCGAGTAGGCGCCGACGTCCAGCGACGGGCGGACCACCTCCACCCCGATCTTCCGCAGGTCGGCCTGGATCGCCTGGCCGAGGATGTCCCGGCCCTGCTGGGTGGCGTTGGCCGACAGCTGCGGCCACTGCACGCTGAGCCGCCGGCCGTTCGCGGTGCGGTAGCCGTCGGAGTCCCGGCCGGTCCAACCCGCCTCGTCCAGCAGCCGGTCGGCCAGTGCCCGGTCGTACGGCCAGGCGTGCTCCAGCGACTTGTCGTAGCCCGGGGTGATCGAGGAGATCGGGCTCCAGGCCCGCGGGAACTGCCCGAACTGCACGGTCTTCACGTCCAGGTCGAGGTCGATGCCGCGCTGGATCGCCTGCCGCACCCGCTGGTCGTCCAGCGGTGCCAGCGAGCCGTTCAGCCACAGGTTGTAGTTGCCGCCCGGCTGCTCCCGGGTGACCAGCCTCAGCGCCGGGTCGGCCTTCACCGTCGCCGCGTTCTGCGGCGGCACCGCCTTGGCCACCTGCACCTGGCCGCTGGTGAGCGCGCCGACCCGCACCGCGGCGTCCGGCAGGAACCGCACCACGACCTTGTCCAGGTGCGCCGGGCCGGTGTGCGCCGCGTTCTGCGGGCCCCATCGGTAGTCGGGGTTCCTCTCGAACACCGCCTGCTGGCCCTTGCTGTAGCCGGTGAACCGGAACGGCCCGCTGCCGACGTCCACCGGTCCGCCCTGCCCGAGCTTCGCCGCGTCCGAGGCCAGCGTCTTGGGCGAGTAGAGCCCCAGATAGCTGGTGCTCGCCGCTTGCAGGAACGGCGCCGAGGGCTGGGCGAACTCCACCCGCACGGTGTACGGGTCCAGCACCGTGGTGCCGGTGTAGGAGCCCAGCAGACTCGCCGCGAACTGGGATTTGGTCTCCTTCGCCACGATGTGGTCGAAATTCGCCTTCACCGCCGTCCCGTCGAACGGCGTGCCGTCCTGGAACTTCACGTCCTTGCGCAGGTGGAAGGTGAAGCTGCGCAGATCCGGGGCCGACTCCCAGGAAGTCGCCAGCCAGGGGTGGAACGTCCCGTCGGCGTCCTCGGAGACCAGGGAATCCAGGACCTGCCGCTGCAACTCGGCGGTCAGGTCCTGGGTCGACACGTGCGGGTCCCAGGACACCGGTTCGGTGTCGACGGCGTAGGTCAGGGTGCCGCCCGAAACCGGCTTGTCCCCGGCCGCGGTGCCGCCGCCCTGGCCGGAGCAGCCGGCCAGCAGCAGCGACCCGGCCACGGTGGACACCAGGACCCGGGCCACCACGGGTCTGAATATGTGCATGGGTTCCTTTTTCCCGAAAGCTGTTTCTGTTTCCGCGTGTTGCGTTTTCATGTCATTACCGAGTCGGCGCCGAGTCATCGCCAGGTCGGCACGGACTCGGCGCCGAGGCGACGATGACTTATCGCCAGGTCATCGTCGGAGAAGGCATGTTGGGGACTTTCCCGGACCGGCTCCGGAAGGAATTCGGAGGTCGCCGGACCCCCCCTCGGCGAGTTCGCCCGCTGTTAGGCTCGAAGGGTGACGAGAACACTGGACATCGCCGCACTGCGCAGCATGGTCGCAATAGCCGAGAACGGCGGATTCCACCGCGCCGCGGAGGCGTTGAAAATCTCCCAGTCCGCCGTCAGCCAGCACGTGCGGCGGCTGGAACGGATCATCGGCCGACCACTGGTGGAACGCCAGGGCCGCGGCATGCGGTTCACCGGCGACGGCGAGGCCGCCCTCACCGAGGCCCGCCGGGTGCTCGCCGCGCACGACGAGGCGCTCTCCCGGCTCGGCCTCGCCGAGACCGTCCGCCCCACCTATCTGATCGGCTCCACCGAGCTCGCGGCCGAGGGCCTGCTGCCGGTGATCAGCCGCTCGGTGCTCGCCGACTGCCCCGGCCACACCGTCCGCTTCCGGCTCGACCGCAGCGGCGCGCTGCACGAGGCGATCGACCGGGGCACCGTGGACGCGGCCGTGTTCCTCGGCAACCCCGGCCACCCGCGCAGCGTCCGGGCCGGCGGGGTGCGGCTGTCCTGGTTCGCGGCCCCGGACTGGCGGCTGCCCGAGCGGGGCGCGCCGGTGCCGCTGGTCGCCGTCGACGGCCCCTGCGTGCTGCGCGAGCGCGCGCTCGCCGCGCTCGGCGGCGCGGGCCGGGGCGTCACGGTGGTCGCCGAGGCAGCCCAGTTCACCGGTGTGCTCAGCGCGTTGCGCGCCGGGCTGGGCATCGCCCTGCTCGCCGACCACGGCCCGCCGCCGACCGGGCTGGTCCGGATCCGCGACCTGCCGCCGGTGCCCCCGGAGGGCCTCTACCTGCGCTACCGTCCGGGCGCGCCCGGCCTGTTGACCCGGGCGCTGCGCTCGGCGCTGGACTCGCTGAGCGCGCCCGAGCCGACCGGCTGAGCCCGGCCGTCGACGGGCGGCAGCGGCACCGGGGCGGGCACCGGGGCCGGGATCGGGACCGGGCCGGGAGGTCATCCCAGCTGCCGCAGGTAGTCGTTCAGGGCGGCCGTCCCGATGCCGACCAGGGCCGGGTCCTCCTGCGGGGCGTGCACCCCCGCCGCCTGGACGTCCCGGAAGATCCGCTCCAGCGGGTTGTCCTGGGACAGCGCCGAGCTGCCCAGCAGCCGCACCGCCGCCTCCACCGCCCGGGTCAGGTTGCGGATCACCGCGACCTTCGCCGCCAGCGCCTCGTTCGCCGAGACCACCTCGCCCCGGTCCAGCCGGCCCGCGATGCCGAACACCAGTTGCTCGGCGGTGGACAGCAGCACCTCGATCTCCCCGGCCACCTGCCGGAACCGCTCACCGGCCGCGATCGGCCGGCCCAGGTGGGCGGGCACCTTGGTGACGCCGGTGTGGTGCACGAAGTCCTGGGCGGCCCGCGCCGCGCCCAGGTACAGCGCGGCCGAGATCAGCAGGACGGAGTTGGCGTGGTCCTGGTCCGCGCCCGGGTCCGCGTCCGGTGCCGGCGCCCCCGGGTCGCCGAAGCGGATCAGGTCCTCCGCCGCGACCCGGACGTCGGTGAACACCACCTCGTGGCTGACCGTGGCCCGCATGCCCAGCTGACGCCAGGTCGGCAGGATCTCGATGCCCGGCGAGCCGCCCGGCACCACGAACACCACCGACTGCGGCACCACCTCGTCGGTGGTCGCCCAGAGCAGGAAGTAGCTCAGCCCCTCCGCGCCGGTCACGAACCGCTTCCGGCCGGTGATCGCCCAGCCGTCGGCGGTCCGCCGGGCCACCGTGCCGCCACCGCGGCCGGTGTCGGGCTCCGCCCGGGCGTGGTTGAGCAGGGTGGGACGCTCCGCCGACTCGGCGAGGATCCGCCGGTACAGCGCCTCCGGCCAGGGCCGTCCGCTCTCCAGGGCGTGCGGCACCAGCGTCATGCAGGCGATCAGCGCGACCGAGGTGTCCCCGCGGCCCAGGGCCAGCAGGATGCGCGCCAGGTCGGCGAAGCTCACGCCGGGCCCGCCCCACTTCTGCTCCACCGTCGCGGTCAACAGCCCGGCGTCGTGCAGGAGTCGGATCGCCTCGTGCGGGAACTCCCCGGTCCGGTCGTACCGGGCGGCGGTCTTCGCCAGCGCCGCGGTGATCTCGTCCAGGCGGTCGAGGTCGGGCCGGGGCAGCCGGATCCCGCGCTCGGCGGGTGCGACGTCGGGGCTGAGGTGGCTGGTCATGGCGGTTCCTTGAGGTTGTGGCAGGCCAACTCGTCAGCTGTTTGCACACATTGACGATGGGTCAGATGTGTTCCGCGCCGAACCGGTTCGGGTTCGGGTGCGACGGACCACCGCATCGGTGCGACGGACCACCGCATCGGTGCGCGGGCCGGCCCGCCGGAGCGCGGGCGACGGTCGTACGGCTGACGGCCGGTGACATGGGCGGAGGGTCGGACCGGGCGTTCGGACTCCGGGCCGGTTCACGGCCGGGGCTTCGCCCCCACGGGTCGGCGGGCCGGGGGAACGGGCCGGGGTCGGCCCCGAGGGCCGACCGGGGAACGCCGCGGGCGTCGGCTCAGCGACAGCTGGCCGAGCAGAGCAGGCCGAAGTCGACGATGCGACGGCTGGTCAGCAGCGGCATCGGCGCAGGGAGGAGTCGCGGGCAGGCGAGCGGTCGGGCCGAGTCCCGGCCACCCCGCTTCGCACTCCCGTTCCCCACCATGGAGTCGAGCATGCAGGCTGCGACCACGGCCCGTCCACACCCGACTTGCGATCGGTACCGAACGCGAACGCTTATCGATGGCAAGGGCTTTGCCTGATTTTGACCCGGTCCATTGAACCCCCCGGGAGCGGGCCGCTCCACCCCCCGCACACCCTTGCGATGACATATAACCTGTGACATTGTTCTGACCCTGATTCCGGTGACAGGTCACACGTCAACTCCCCCTCCGCCTCGCGACCGACGCCCCGTCACCGCCCCCACCTCAGGACAAGGACACCGCAGTGCGTCTGCGCCAATCCCTTCCGCTCCTGGTGGCCGCCGCCCTCGCCGGCCCGGCCGCCCTGCTCCCGACCCCCGCGCTCGCCGCCACCCCGGCGCCCGCCGCGGCCCCGGCCGCGCAGGCCCCCGCGGCCCACGCCCCCGCCGCGCCACTGCCGTTCGGCGCCGAGATCGCCGCGCCCGGCACGGAGGAACTGGGCCGCACCGCCGCGCCGCTCCCGCCGGAGCTGCTCGGCCAGGCGCTCCAGCCCGCCGGGACGGCCGTCCAGACCGGCCCGCAGCAGACCGCCCGGCGCCCCGCCGCCACCTCGGCCAAGCGCGCGCTGACCGCCCAGGCCGCCCCCGCCGCGGCCGGCTGCCTGCCCGCCGACTTCGCCTCCCGCAGCGGCGCCGACCTGGTCTCCTTCATCCAGGGCTCGACCACGGACTGCGTCAACACGCTGTTCAACGTCACCGGCACCGACACGGCCGGTGTCTTCAAGCAGTCGCAGATGCTCGCCGTCGCCGACGCCTTCAAGGCCCAGGCCGCGCACTACGCGGGCGACAACTCCGCGAACATCCTGCAGCTGGTGCTCTTCCTGCGGGCCGGCTACTACGTCCAGTCCAACAACGCGGGCACCGTGGGCCCGTACGACGCCTCGCTCACCAGCGCCGTCCAGGCCGGCCTGGACGCCTTCTTCGCGAGCGCGCACCGGCACGACGTCAGCGACGCCAACGGCGCCGTGCTCAACGAGGTGCTGGTCCTCACCGACAGCGCCAACATCCAGAGCCGGTACCTGAAGGTCTACCAGCAGGTCCTGGACGGCTACGACAACGGCTACAACGCCTTCCCGAAGATGGTCAAGGCCGTCAACGCCGTGCTCTACGCGCCGCTGTGGCGGGCCAACTGGAACCCGGACTACGTCAACGCGATCGCCGCCGACCCGGCCGTGATCACCTCCCTGGCCAGCTTCGCCCAGCGCCACAAGGACCTGCTCGGCACCGCCAACCAGTTCCTCGACGTCAACGCCGGCAACGACCTCGCCCGCACCGCCGGCGACGGCGGCGCCGTGGCGACCTTCACCCGCCCGCTGGTCAAGCAGGTCCTGGACGGCACCCCCATCGCCGGCAGCACCGGCCCGCTGTACGTGTACACCGCGTACAACGCCAACCAGTACGACAACGCGAGCTGTTCCTACTACGGCACCTGCGACCTGCCCGGCAAGCTCACCGCCGCCGTCCTGCCCAACACCCTGGAGTGCGACAACCGCACCATCCGCACCGAGGACCTCACCCCCGCGGAGCTGGCGACCGTCTGCGCGAGCCTGCGCGGCGAGGACACCTTCTTCCACGGCATGGTCAAGGACAGCGGCCCGATCGCCGGCCAGTACGGCAAGACCATCACCCTCGCCGTCTTCGCCAACCGGGACGACTACCTGACGTACTCCTGGGCGATCTACAACAACTCCACCGACAACGGCGGCCAGACCGTCATGGACGTCACCGACCCCGCCAACAAGCCCGTGTCGGTGATGTACAAGAAGTCCTACAACGACGGCTTCCCCGCCAACGTGTGGAACCTCAACCACGAGTACACCCACTACCTCGACAACATCTACGATATGAAGGGCAACTTCACCACCGAGATCTCCGTCCCGGACATCTGGTGGATCGAGGGCGTCGCCGAGTACGAGTCCTACACCTACCGCGGCACCACCGACACCCAGGCGATGGCCGAGGCCGCGACGCACCGGTACAAGCTGAGCACCGTCTTCCAGAACACCTACGACAACTCGGACACGGTGCGCACCTACCCGTGGGGCTACCTGGCCGTCCGCTACATGCTGGAGAAGCACCCCGCCGACGTGCAGAACATGCTCGGCCACTTCCGCACCGGTGACTACCAGGGCGGGTACGCGGTCTACAACGGCCTCGGCACCTCCTACGACGCCGACTTCGACGCCTGGCTCGACGCCTGCGCCGGCGGCGCCTGCTACGCCGACGGCCCCACCGCGCTCTTCGGCCAGTCCGTCGACGGCGCCACCGTCACCCTCACCGACAAGTCGGTGGAGACCAACTCCCAGGCGAAGCTGGCCTCCTGGCACTGGACCTTCGGTGACGGCAGCAGCTCCGACCAGCAGAACCCGGTGCACACCTACGCCAACCCGGGCACCTACACCGTCGCCCTGACCGTCACCGACAGCGCGGGCAAGACCGCCAGCACCCCGACCTCGGTGGTCGTCACCACCGGTGGCGGCACCACCCTGCCGACCTGCACGGACCCGCGCACCGACGCCCTCGGCCAGAACTGCGCCCGGCCGAACCAGGCCCGCGCCGCCGGCGGCCTCGACTACTTCTACGTCTACCTGCCGGCCGGCACCAGCACCCTGAAGGTCAACACCTCCGGCGGTACCGGCAACGCCTCGCTCTACTACAACGCCGACACCTGGGCCTCCCCCACCGCGTTCACCGCCTCCTCCACCAACCCCGGCACCACGCAGAGCCTGACCGTCACCAACCCGACGGCCGGCTACCGCTACATCAGCCTGTACGCCAACACCGACTTCAGCGGAGTGACCGTCAGCACCCAGTTCTGACCGTCGAGTCGACTCCTGCGGCGGGGCCCCCGCCCCGGGGGGGGGGCCGGCCCGGGGGGCGGCGGCGGGCGGGCGGTCGCGCCAAGGCCGCGCGGGTGGGTGGGCACG